>SKRP01000183.1 GCA_007118445.1 Natronohydrobacter sp. | reverse complement strand
GAAACAGGGATGTCATGCGACAGGACTGGAGCAGGCTGTCTCATATGCAACTGGGGCGCTATGCGGAGCATCTGACAGCCATGCAATTCGTGCTTCACGGGCTCGATGTCTATGCTGCGGTGATTGATGATCGCGGCATTGATTTCGTGTTGCGGCGGGCGAATGGGCGCTATTGGGATGTTCAGGTCAAGTCAGTCCGGGCGCGCAACTATGTCTTCATGCGCAAGGATGTGTTTCACCTGCGCCCCAATCTGTTGCTGGCGCTCACGCTGTTCCAGGATAATGCCCCGCCCGAGCATTATCTGATCCCTGCCAGTCGTTGGGAAACGCCCGATACTGTGTTCGTGGATCGCGATTATGACGGGCGGGCCAGCGCGCCGGAATACGGGCTGAACCTGTCACGCAAGGCGCTGCAGGTGCTGGAACAATACCGTTTCGGGCATATGGCGGATGCGATATTCGGACCGGAGCCCATTGGATGACCTTCCTGGAGTTGAGATCGAGATGAGTGAAACGAAGCGGATCAATCTGGCCCTGCAGGGCGGGGGCGCGCATGGGGCCTTTACCTGGGGGGTGCTGGACCGGCTGTTGCAGGAGGCGGATATCGAGATCGCGGCGATCTCGGGCACCTCGGCGGGCGCGCTGAACGGGGCGGCATTGAAGGCAGGCTATGCGCAGGGCGGCAAGCAGGGCGCGCGGGTGCTGCTGGACCGGATCTGGCATCAGGTGGGGGCAGTGCATGATCTGCGGCTGACAGGCTGGATCGCGCAGGCGCTGCCGCCGGTGGGGATGATCAATTCCTGGATGGAAAATCTCATGCCGGTCTCGCCGATGGATGTGGCGGCGCTGGTGACAAGCCCGTATCAATACGGGCCGCTCTATCGCAATCCGCTGGAACCTGTCGTGCGCTCGCTGAATTTCGGCGAGGTCTGCGCCAAGGACGGCCCCGAGTTGCATATCGCCACGACCAATGTGCGCACGGGCAAGATCCGGGTGTTTTCGGGCGAAGAGGTGACGGGGGAGGTGATCATGGCCTCGGCCTGTTTGCCGACGCTGTTTCAGGCGGTGGAATTTGTCGATCCGCGCACGGGCGAGAAAGAGGCGTTCTGGGATGGCGGCTATACAGGCAATCCGGCGCTCTATCCGCTGTTCCGCCCGCATCTGCCTGCGGATGTGGTGATCGTGAATATCAACCCGATGCGGCGCGAGGATGTGCCCCAGACCCCGCAGGATATTCAGAACCGCATCAACGAGATCAGCTTCAATTCCTCGCTCCTGCGGGAATTGCGCGCGATCCAGTTCGTGAAGGATCTGATTGCTGACGGGACCATGGAGCGCGGCGTGATGAAGGATGTGCTGGTGCATATGGTTGCTGATGATGATCTGATGACCACG
This sequence comes from Natronohydrobacter sp., assembly GCA_007118445.1. GTDB lineage: Bacteria > Pseudomonadota > Alphaproteobacteria > Rhodobacterales > Rhodobacteraceae > Roseinatronobacter. The sequence goes on along the minus strand of SKRP01000183.1, from coordinate 29,691 downwards.
CTTTCGGTGACCAGCAAGGTGACGCCGACGCCCTATCTGCTGCATTCGCTGAAAGAGGCGGGGCGCAAAGCCTGTGACAGTTTCCTCAAAGCCCATAAGCCTGCGCTGAATGAACAGGCTACTGTTGATCTGCAGGCGATGTTCGGCTGATCGGTTTCAATTTGCGCGGGTCGGGGTAGACCAGCCCCGCCGAGATCACCAGTTTCGCGGCATCCTCGATGGGCATGTCCAGCTCGATCACATCGCGGCGCGGCACGAAGAGCAGAAACCCCGAGGTCGGGTTGGGCGTGGTCGGCAGGAAGATCGAGATCATCTCACCGTTCTCGGTCAGATGATCGCCGATCTCGCCGCGTGTGGTGGTCGAGATGAAGGCCACCGCCCAGATGCCGGGGCGCGGATATTGCACAAGGCAGGCACGGTCGAAACTGGGGGTCTTGCGGGCAAGGATCGTGTCGGCGATCTGCTTGACGGCATTGTAGATCGAGCGCACCACGGGCATGGCTTCGACAATGCGCTCGCCCCAGTTCACCAGCGTCCGCCCGATCAGCCCCTTGGTGAAATAGCCCATCACCAGCGTGAAGATCACGAAAAGGATCACGCCTGCGCCCGGAAATCCCAGCCCCAGCCCGGCATCGGGGATCAGGCGGCGCGGGATCAGCGGCAGCACCAGCCCGTCAATCCATGTGATCACGTTCCAGATCAGCCAGATGGTCAGCACGCCCGGCGCGATCACCGCAAGGCCCGCGAGGAAATTCGTGCGCAGTGACGCGATAATACCGCGTTTTCCGGGGTCTTGGCTCATGTGATTCGAGATCCTGTATCGTGCCGCGCGAAGATGGGGATGGGGGGGCGCTTATGCAAGCGGGGTCTGGCCGAGAGCTGTGGCGATCCCGGCGGCAAGCCGGGCATTGTTGCGCACAAGGGCAAGATTGGCGGTGAGTGAGGCCCCTTCGGTCAGAGTGTAGATGCGTGCAAGCAGGAAGGGGGTCACGTCCTTGGCGGCGATATTCTGCGCGTCTGCCTCGGCTATGGCCTGGGCGATCAGGGGGGCAAGGGTCGCGGCGGGGATTTCGTCAGCCGCGGGGATCGGGTTGGCGATCAGCTGGCCGCCAGGCAGGCCGAGACGGGCGCGCATCCGGTGGCTGGCGGCGATCTCTGCGGGGCTGTCGAGGCGCAGCGGCGCGCGCAACCCACTGGTCCGCGACCAGAAGGCAGGCAGGCTGTCCTGACCATAGGCGATGACCGGAACGCCAAGGGTTTCAAGCACTTCCAGCGTTTTCGGCAGATCAAGGATGGCCTTGGCACCGGCCGCCACGACGGTTACGCGGGTTTCGGCCAGTTCCTGCAGATCGGCGGAAATGTCGAAACTGGTCTCGGCCCCGCGATGCACGCCGCCGATGCCGCCGGTGGCAAAGACCTCGATCCCGGCAAGGGCGGCGCAGATCATCGTGGCAGCCACTGTTGTCGCCCCGGTGCGGCCTGTGGCAAGCGCCACGGCCAGATCCGCGCGGCTGAGTTTCAGGACATCCGTGCTCTGGGCGAGCCTTTGCAGCTGCGCCTCGGTCAGGCCGATATGGATCCGGCCATCCATGATCGCGATGGTTGCGGGCACCGCACCGCCTGCGCGGATGTCAGCCTCGACGGTCCGGGCCATGTCGACATTCTGCGGCCAGGGCATGCCATGGGTAATGATGGTGGATTCGAGCGCCACGACGGGCTGACCAGCGGCGCGGGCGGCCCGCACTTCGGGCGAGAATGTCAGTGGTGGCATGGCAGATCCTTCAGCTGTCAAGAGTGGCAATGTGGCGCGCAGCCGCGTCGAGCGCATGGGCAAGGGCCGCGCGGCGGTCGCGCCCGCGCAGGCTGGCCGCAATATGGGCCGCAAGGAATGTGTCGCCTGCGCCCGTGACACGCTGCAGCCGGGCTTTCGGCGGCGGCAGGGTCAGCATCTGCCCTGCATCCGCATCTGTCGCCGGGTGCGGTCCGTCAGTGATGATCGCGCGGGCCGCCCCGGCGTCGAGCAGCGCTCGCGCGGCGGTCTGGCTGTCGGGCAGGGGGTGGTCGAGAAGGGACTCGGCCTCGCGCCGGTTGAGGGTAAAAAAGGCGCAGGCGTTCAGGAACGGGCGCAGGCGCGGGGCCTTGTGCGGGGCCGCCGAGGTCAGGCGCAGGGGAATGGCCTGTGCGATGCCTGTGCGGGCGAGTTCCGCGAGCGCCTCTGGTGCCAGCCCGCTGTCGAGCACGACCGGGCCGCGCCAGTCGCGCAGATCGGGCGTTGCGAGGGCCGCGATGAGTGCAGGACTGCCCTGTTCCAGCGCTGTGGATTCGGCAATCGCGGCGACCAGCCCGTCCGCGTCCTCAATCGCCAGGTAGCGGTCGGTGGGCAGAGACGCCGTGCGGTGCAGAAAGCGCGTGTCGATGCCTTGCGCGGCCAGCCAGGTTGCCAGGGCTGTGCCCTCGCTATCCTGACCGATGACGGACAGAAGGGCAGGGCGCAGACCCTGCGATGTGAGCGCATGGGCGATATTGAGCGCGACGCCTCCGGGGCGGGTGCGGATCACGCCGGGCAGGTCGTCGCCATATGCGACCGCAACCGGGCTGCGCCCGGTCACGTCCCAATGGGCTGCGCCAATGCAAAGAATATCCGGTCTTGCGTTCATGCGCGTGTCGTGGCGCAAAGCGCAGGGCTTGGCAAGGCAGATGCCGCCCTGCTAGGCAGCCGCCATGGATGATCTGTCAGAGCGGTTATTTGCGCATTTCGTGGGGGGGCGCTGGCGTGCGCCTTTCGGCACCGAACAAATCCCGGTGCCGCGCGGCGACGGGACTGCCGCAGGGTCGGTCGTGCTGGCCGGGCCGCGCGATCTGGCGCGGGCGCAGGCTTGCCTGCGCGGGGCTGATCAACCGGCACGTGAACGGGCCGCAAAGGTGTTTGCGGAGCTGGGCCTGGCCCATCCTTTCGAGACCGCGCAGCAGGCGCGGGCGCCCATGCTTGTGTCAATGGGTGTCGAGGACCGTCAGGCGCTGGGTGCGGCGCTTGGCGCGGGGCTGGCGCAGGGGGTGATCTGGTGTCCCCCGCCGCGCGCAGCGCTAACGGCCACGGATATTGCCTTGCGGCTTCAGGGCGCGGACCTGCCGCCCGGTTGCTTCGCTCTGATCCATGCGTTCACGCCACGCACCGCACCCTTGTTGCAGGCCACGGGACTGGCGTGCCTGGCCGCTCACAAATAGATGCGTGCGCCGAAAACCTTTTGCACCACATCCGCGCGGGTCATGCCGATTTCCGCGAGCTCTTTGTCCGAGAGCGCATTGTAATACTGAATCGCCTGATACCGCGGCGAGTGTTCGGCAATCGAGACCAGCAGGTTCAGCAGGGCATTGGCGAAGCCCCGCAGACTCTGCCCGATCTGCGACAAAGCAGTTGATCCGATTATATTCGTGTTCAGACTTGCCATCTGGAAACCCTTTCATGCAAGGTGTTTCCTCCCATGCACGGAAGGTAGGTCATGGTTCCTGACATGACCACTGCAATTGCCGAAACCCCGCATTGCGCCCGATGCATCTGTAGTGCTCACAGAAATTTAACCCTTTTCGAAGCAGGATGACGGGTCAGCTATGCAAAAAAGTTCTCGCCTTGTTCTGATGATTGGGTTATGGAACATTAGCTGAACAAACCTGCGATTGCCGCGCTGGGCGCGCTATGGAATAAGGGGCAGAGAAATGGCAACGGCGGACCTGCTGACAATGACCGATAAACGCATGGCGGAAAAACAGAAAGCACTCGATTCGGCGCTTGCACAGATCGAGCGGCAGTTCGGCAAGGGCTCGATCATGAAGCTTGGGGGCGACAATGTCCTCAAGGATATCGAAGCGACCTCGACCGGATCGCTGGGGCTGGATATCGCGCTGGGCATCGGCGGCCTGCCCAAAGGGCGGATCATCGAGATTTACGGCCCCGAATCCTCTGGCAAGACGACGTTGACGCTGCATGCTGTGGCGGAAGAGCAGAAGAAAGGCGGCATTTGTGCCTTTGTCGATGCAGAACACGCGCTTGACCCGCAATATGCCCGCAAGCTGGGGGTCAATCTGGATGAATTGCTGATCTCGCAGCCTGATACAGGCGAACAGGCGCTGGAAATCGTGGATACGCTGGTGCGCTCGGGAGCTGTGTCGATGGTGGTGGTCGATTCGGTCGCGGCCCTCACGCCGAAATCCGAGCTTGAGGGCGATATGGGCGACAGCTCGGTCGGCGTGCATGCCCGACTGATGTCTCAGGCCATGCGCAAGCTGACCAGTTCCATCGCGCGGTCGAATTGCATGGTGATTTTCATCAACCAGATCCGCATGAAGATCGGGGTCATGTTCGGTTCGCCGGAAACGACGACAGGCGGCAATGCGCTGAAATTCTACGCCTCGGTGCGACTGGATATCCGCCGGGTCGGGGCAATCAAGGATCGCGATGAAGTCGTCGGCAATCAGACCCGCGTCAAGGTCGTCAAGAACAAGGTGGCCCCGCCTTTCAAGCAGGTCGATTTTGACATCATGTATGGTGAAGGCATCTCCAAACGCGGCGAATTGCTCGATCTGGGGGTGAAGGCCGGTGTCGTCGAGAAATCGGGGGCCTGGTATTCCTATGGGGATGAACGCATCGGGCAGGGGCGTGAGAATGCGAAGAATTTCCTGAAGGACAATCCGCAGATGGCCCTGCAGATCGAGGACAAGATCCGCGCGGCCCATGGTCTGGATTTCCAGATGAGCGAGAATGACGACGCGCTGACCGAGGAATGAGGCAAGCCGCAGCATGGTGCAGCCCGTAGCGACAGAGGCCGAACTTGATGCGGCCCTGCCCTATATCAGGGCCGCCCCGGAAGATGGCGGGCGCGTCGAGATGCTCTGCCTGCGCCCGGACTATGGTCAGCGCCGTTTCGTGCCCGAAATCACCGTGACCGCAGCGCATGGAATCCCTGGAGAGCGCTGGGCGGCACGGCCATGGATGCGCCTGCCCGATGGCAGCCCGCATCCGGGCATCCAGATCTGCATCCTGTCGCGCCGCGTGCTCGATCTGGTCTGGCGCGATCGTGATGCGGTCGTGCATCCGGGCGATACATTTGTCACCGATATGGATCTGTCGGACGCCAATTTGCCTGCTGGACAGCGGCTGCATGTCGGCGCAGCCGTGCTGGAAGTCTCGGATATCTTCAATGATGCCTGCGTGAAATGGGCTGCGCGCTACGGGGCGGCCTCGCGTGATTGGATCAACCGTCCCGAGCACCGTGCGCTGCGCTTGCGCGGGATTCTCTGCTCCATTGTGCAGGATGGTCGCATCCGTCTGGGCGAGACGATCACGAAATCAGCCTGAACTTCTGCGCGCTCATCGGTGGACAGCCCCCGCGCACGCGGCTAAACCATGCGCCAGCCGCCCAGCCGCCGGAGACAGAAAATGGCCAGCCTGAACGATATCCGCTCGACCTTTCTGAATTATTTCGCCCGCCAGGGCCATGCGGTCGTGGACAGCTCGCCCCTTGTGCCGCGCAATGATCCCACGCTGATGTTCACCAATTCCGGCATGGTGCAGTTCAAGAATGTCTTTACCGGCCTTGAACATCGCGACTACAACCGCGCGACCACCAGCCAGAAATGCGTCCGCGCGGGCGGCAAGCATAATGACCTCGACAATGTCGGCTATACCGCGCGCCATCACACGTTTTTCGAGATGCTGGGCAATTTCAGCTTCGGCGATTACTTCAAATCTGACGCGATCCCCTTCGCCTGGGAACTGCTGACCCGAGATTTCGACATTCCGAAGGACCGGCTGCTGGTCACGGTTTACCATACCGATGACGAGGCCGCCGCAATCTGGAAAAAAGTCGCGGGCCTGCCCGATGACCGGATCATCCGCATCCCCACCGATGACAATTTCTGGCGCATGGGTCCGACCGGCCCCTGCGGCCCCTGCACCGAGATCTTTTTCGATCATGGCCCCTCGATCTGGGGCGGCCCTCCCGGATCGCCCGAGGAAGATGGCGACCGTTTCATCGAGATCTGGAACCTGGTCTTCATGCAGAATGAACAGCATGAGGATGGCCGCCTGACCGAATTGCCGCGCCAGTCCATCGACACGGGCATGGGGCTGGAACGCATCGGCGCGCTCTTGCAGGGCAAGCATGACAATTACGACACCGATCTGATGCGCGCCCTGATCGAGGCCTCAAGCCATGCGACCAGTTCTGACCCGGATGGCCCCGGCAAGATGCATCATCGTGTCATTGCCGATCACCTGCGCGCCACGTCCTTTCTGATCGCCGACGGGGTGATGCCCGGCAATGACGGGCGCGGCTATGTGCTGCGCCGGATCATGCGCCGCGCGATGCGCCATGCGCATATGCTGGGCGCGCAGGATCCGCTGATGCATCGGCTGGTCCCGGCGCTGGTCGCGCAGATGGGCGGGCATTACCGCGAGCTGCGCGATGCGCAGGCGTTGATCACCCAGACGCTGGAAGCCGAGGAAACCCGCTTCCGTCAGACCTTGGATCGCGGGCTTAAACTGCTCGATGCGGAACTGGACACTCTGGCCGAGGGGGCTGAGTTGCCCGGCACTGCGGCGTTCAAGCTCTATGACACTTATGGCTTTCCGCTCGATCTGACGCAGGATGCCCTGCGTGAACGCGGGCGCAGTGTCGATGTGGCAGGCTTTGATTCGGCCATGGCCGAGCAGAAGGCCCGCGCGCGCGCCAGCTGGTCCGGTTCGGGCGAGGCGGCCGATGCCACGATCTGGTTCGATCTGGCCGACCGGTTCGGGGTGAGTGAATTTCTGGGCTATGACATGGAAAGCGCCGAAGGGCAGGTGCTGGCGCTTGTGGTCGAGGGGGCCGAGGTCGCGACAGCCAGCGGTGACGTGCAGATCATTGTCAACCAGACGCCGTTCTATGCCGAATCCGGCGGGCAGGTGGGCGATACCGGGCTGATCCGGTCGGCCACTGGTCTGGCCGAGGTCACGGATACGCGCAAGACGGCTGGTGTTTTCATCCATATCGCCAGGGTGGTCGAGGGCGAGATCAGCACGGGCCAGCCCGTCAAGCTGGAAGTCACCCATAAGCGCCGCGCCGCGATTCGCGCCAATCATTCCGCCACGCATCTCTTGCATGAAGCGCTGCGCCGCGCGCTGGGGGATCATGTCGCGCAGAAAGGCTCGCTCAATGCGCCCGACCGGCTGCGCTTCGATTTCAGCCATGGCGCGGGGCTGAGCGCGCAGGATCTGGCGCAGGTCGAGGCCGAAGTGAACAGCTTCATCCGCCAGAACACCCCTGTCGAGACCCGGATCATGACCCCGGATGAGGCGCGGGCCCTTGGCGCACAGGCGCTGTTTGGCGAGAAATATGGCGAGGAAGTGCGCGTCGTCTCAATGGGCTACCAGCCCGGATCGCAAAAGGGTCATGACGGCGCGACCTATTCGCTGGAACTCTGCGGCGGCACCCATGTCGCGCGCACTGGCGATATCGGTGCTTTCGTCTGCCTTGGCGACAGTGCGTCTTCGGCAGGGGTGCGGCGGGTCGAGGCGTTGACCGGACAGGCCGCGCTGGATCATCTGCGCGCGCAGGATGCGCGGCTTGCGGGGCTTGCCACGCTTCTGAAAGCACCGGCGCAGGATGTGCCCGAGCGCGTCAGGGCGCTTATGGAAGAACGCCGCGCGCTGGCCAATGAAATCGCCCAGCTCAAGCGGCAGGTCGCGATGGGCGGCGGGGCGCAAGAGGACGCGCCGCAGGATGTGGGCGGGATCAAACTGATCGCCAAGGTGATGTCGGGTGTGACCGGCAAGGATCTGCCGCCTCTGATCGACGCGATGAAGGAGAAACTCGGCTCTGGCGCGGTGGTGCTGATCGCCGATACCGGGGCGAAACCGGCAGTGGCTGCGGGCGTCACGCCCGATCTGACCGGGCAGTTATCCGCAGTCGATCTGGTGCGCGCGGCGGTTGAAGCCCTTGGCGGCAAGGGCGGCGGCGGGCGGCCTGACATGGCGCAGGGCGGCGGCGCGGATATTGCAGGGGCAGAGGCGGCACTTCAGGCCGTGACCCGCACAATTGAAGGAGTAAATGCATGAGCGCGCTTTGGATAGCCTCGGTCGAGGTCACGGATGCAGAGGCTTACGGCGAATATGCGAAACGCGCCGGCCCGGCCATCGCCGCGCATGGCGGCGCGTTCCTTGCGCGCGGGGGCCGCACAGTCGTGCTCGAAGGGACCGCGCGCCCGCGCAATGTCGTCGCGCGCTTCCCCTCGGTGGAGGATGCGGTCGCCTGCTATAATTCACCCGAATACCAAGAGGCGCTGAGTTTCGCCAAAGGCGCCTCGACCCGCGACCTCTACGTCGTCGAGGAAGCCGACTGACCCCTGTTTCATCTTGCCAGAAATACTCAATAAAACGGCAGCTTACCCGGCGAAGGGGCAGCTCGGATAGCCCACCCCGGTCAGATACAGCCCATCCGGCGGGCTGACCGGGCCACAGGCCGCGCGGTCGCGCGCCTCCAGCGCCGCTTTCACATCGCCGGGCGACCATGCCCCTGCGCCGACACGTTCCAGCGTGCCGACGATGCTGCGGACCTGATTGTGCAGAAAAGACCGCGCGCGTAGCCGGAACTGGATTTCAAGGCCCGACAGCCCTTCGATCTGCGCAATCTCCAACGCGTCCAGCGTCTTGACGGGTGATTTCGCCTGACACTGGCTGGCGCGGAATGTGGTGAAGTCATGCAGGCCGATCAGATGCGCGGCCGCTTCGCGCATTGCCGCAATATCAAGCAGGTGTTTGACATGCCAGACCCGGCCTGCGTCAAATGTGGGGCGCGCGCGGCGCATCAGCAGGCGAAACAGATAGCGCCGCTCATGGGCTGAAAACCGCGCGTGGAAATCGTCACTGACCCGCGCAGAGGCGCGCACCGCCACAGGCAGCGGGCGCAGATGGTGGTTGAGGGCCTCCATCAGCCGAAACGCATGCCAGTCGCGCGCCATGTCGCAATGCGCGATCTGGCCTGTGGCATGAACGCCGGTATCCGTGCGGCCTGCAGCCGCGATGCGCGGCAGATCCGGCTCCAGCCGCGCCAGTGCTGTCTCGACAGCGCCCTGCACCGATGGCTGGCCCAGCTGCGCCTGCCAGCCGCAGAAGGGGCGTCCGTCATATTCGATCTGTAGCGCGTAACGTGGCATGGCTGGCGTGCTAACGCGCGCGCGCGGGCTTGGCAATCATGCTTCGGCTTGCAGGATCGCAGCAAGCCCGCTTTGGTAATCCGGGTGGATCAGCTGCAGACCCAGATCGCGTTTGATGCGGTCATTGCGCACGCGCTTGCTGTCCGCATAGAAGCTGCGCGCCATGGGCGACAGATCGGCCTGCGCGAAGGGCACTTCCGGCGGCGGCTCGATCCCCAGCAGCGCGCTTGCGTGGCGCAGCACATCCTGCGGCGGCGCGGGTGCATCATCGCACAGGTTCCAGACCCGCGAGGGCTGGTCCGAACGGATTGCGAGATCGAGCGCCTGCCCGATATCGTCGCGATGGATGCGCGAGAAATACTGCCCTGGCTTGATCACCATCTGCGCACGGCCCGCGCGCAGTTTCTCGAACGGTCCGCGTCCGGGGCCATAGATGCCTGCCAGCCGGAAGATATGCAGCCGCAGCCCCGCGCGGTCGCAGAGCGCCTGCCAGGCGGCCTCGGCCTCGCGGCGGGCGACGCTGCGCGGCGTGGTGGCGTCGAGCGCGCTGTCCTCATCGACCCAGCCGCCCTGCCGGTCGCCATAGACGCCCACGGTCGAGAGATAGCCCACCCATTGCAGATGCGATGCAGCGGCGATCGCGGCCCCATGCGCGGCCAGCACCGGGTCGCCATCGCCTGGCGCGATGGAACTCAGCAGATGCGTGGCGCGCGCGAGCGGCAGCTCTGTGCCGGGCCAGATCAGCGGCTCCAGCCCGCGCGCGGCCAGTGCTGCGGCCTTTTCGTCGCTGCGCGTTGTGGCGATGATCTGCCAGCCCTGTGCCAGAAGCCGCGCTTCCAGCGCCTGCGCGCTATAGCCATGTCCCAGAGAAAGAACTGTGCCTGCCATGGCCGCCACTATCCGCGAGAGGGCCGGGCGATGCAAGGGCTGGTGCGCGCGGCGGATCGCGCTAGAGTGGCGCGGTTTTGCAAGGATACTTCTGATGACGCCCGAGACCCTGAAATACGCCCTGATCATGCTCGCCGCCGGGGTGGGGGTGCCGGTGCTGGCAGCGCTCAATGCCCAGCTTGGCGCGCGGATCGGCTCGCCTGCGGCGGCGGGGGCAGTGATGTTCGCGATTGCCGGGCTGGTGGCGGTCGTGGTGGCGGCGCTCACAGGGCAGGGCGGCAGTTTCGCGCAGATTGCCGCGCAGCCGAAGCATCTGTTTCTCGCCGGGCTGCTGATCGCCTTCTACCTGCTGTCGATATCCTGGGTCGCCCCGCGTTTCGGGGTGGGGAATGCCGTGATGTTCGTGCTGCTGGGTCAGATCATCGCAATCAGCGTGATCGACCATTTTGCGCTGTTCGGCGCCCGCCCGCGACCGCTGGATGCGATCCGAGTCGCGGGGATCGTGCTGATGGGGCTTGGGGTTGTGCTGGCGCAGCGCCCGCTATCGTGATGTGCAGATCTGCAACAGGGGCAGGGAACAGGCGTCGGGATTGATCAGTATCAAAGACAGGTTTTGCGGCGGATGCGACAGCGGGTGTGGCCCGAATTCAACAAAGGAGTGACCAGATGACCAATGCCAGTGTGACGCCAATCGCGCGCGACCCGGCTGCCGACGCAGCCGAGACATCCGAACTGCCCGCGCAGGAAGAAATCGCGGCACCTGGCGTTGCAGCGCAGATGGAAAAGGCCCCGAAAGGCCATGTCTGGAAACCCGATGCCTCGCAACTGACGCCGGAGGAGATCCGCAGATATTTCGAATCCGACCGTTACCCTTACCGCTACAAATTCGCCCGCGTGCCCTATGAGCGCGAAAAGGCGCGGTTGCAGGCAGAACTCCTGAAAGTGCAGAAATGGGCCATCGAGACGGGCGAGCGTTTCGTGTTTTTGTTCGAGGGGCGCGATGCAGCCGGCAAGGGCGGCACGATCAAGCGGTTCAACGAACATCTGAACCCGCGTTTCGCGCGTGTGGTGGCGCTGAACAAACCTTCCGAGAAGGAACTCGGGCAATGGTATTTCCAGCGCTATGTCGAGCATCTGCCGACCGCAGGGGAAATGGTATTCTATGACCGCTCCTGGTATAATCGTGCGGGCGTCGAGCGGGTGATGGGGTTCTGCAGCCCGACCGAATATCTGGAATTCATGCGACAGGCCCCGGAATTCGAGCGGATGCTGGTGCGCTCGGGGATCCGGCTCTACAAATTCTGGTTTTCGGTCACGCCCGAAGAACAGCGCCGCCGCTTTGCCGCGCGCGAGACCGATCCGCTCAAGCGCTGGAAGCTGTCGCCCATCGACAAGGCGTCTCTGGGCAAATGGGATGAATATACCGAAGCCAAGGAAGCGATGTTCTTCTATACGGACACGGCCGATGCGCCCTGGACCGTGATCAAGTCCAAGGACAAGAAACGCGCGCGGCTGGAATGCATGAAGCATTTCCTGTCCACCCTCGAATACCCGGACAAGGATCCCGAAATCGCCCGCGCGCCAGACCCGCTGATCGTGGGGCGCGCGCGCCATGTGGTGCTGTCGAGCGCAGAGCTGTCGCATGTGATGGGCGGCAGCGCGGGCGAATGACCTCTTGCGCGCGCGGCCCGTCAGGGTCGGGCGCGCAAAGGCTCTGTGGTCATGCGAGGGAAGGTGAGAGACTGGACATCGACCCAGACGGAATTTGCTGCGGCTGCTTCCTTCCGGACCTGACCGGGTTGGCAAGGCGTCTGCCCGCGCCAGCCTCTCGCGTGCCGGATACAAGTTTCGTTCGGGCATTGCAAGCCGGTCGCAGCCATGGCTTTGCGGTTTCCCCTGCGCCGGGTTTCGCCTAGACAGGGCAGGGGCAGAAACGAGACCGATCCGGCATGGCCAAACGCGGCTATCATCACGGCAATCTGAAACAGGCGCTGATTGACGCAGCACTTTCGCTGATCGCCGAGAAGGGTCCGCAGGGCTTCACCATGGCTGAAGCCGCGAAACTGGCCGATGTGTCTGCTGCCGCGCCCTATCGCCATTTCACCGGGCGCGAAGAACTGATCGTGGAACTGGCGCGGCAGGGATTCGAGCTGTTTGCCGATCTGCTGGAATATGCTTACCGCGACGGCCAGCCCTCGCCGCTTGCCGCATTCGAATCCGTGGGCCGGGCCTATCTGGCTTTCGCGCGCAAGCATCCGGGCCATTATGTCGCGATGTTCGAATCAGGTGTGTCGCCCAATGCCTCGCGCGATCTGGCCGCCGCCTGTGCGCGGGCGAACAAGGTGCTGGTGCGCGCGGCGCATGACCTGTCGCAACGCCTGCCGCCCGACCGCCGCCCGCCGACCGAGATGTTCGCGGCTCATGTCAGCGCCATGAGCCACGGCATTGTCGAGCTGTATGCGCGCGGTGCGCCCGGTTCACGCGGGCCGTTCACGCCCGAGGATCTGCTGGAAACCGGGATCGGCATCTATCTGCGTGGCCTGGGGTTTCTGGAGCCGGATAAATAGGGAGGCTGCGCAGCCTTGCGCTGTGAGATGACCGGTCGGGTGCGGCCCCTGGTCCTTCGCGCGACAGCGGTCGTGGTGGCCCTTGAACCTTGGTCTCAAATACATGATTTCACGACGAAAACTGTATTCCAAAGCGAAACCCCGTTCACGACCTTTGCCCGGCCGGGCTGGAAATGGGGGCAGCGATCGCTGTAAGGAAGGGTATCAGGTTGCTATGGGGGACAGGAAACTGCGCATTCGTTTCGTGGCGTTGATTTCTCTGCTGGTCATGATGACGCTGCAGGGCTGTGCTGGACCAGAACATCCCCGCGCCGATGATGCGCCTGCTCTGGCCCCGCCGCCGTTTCAGACGCTCGGGGCCGTCCCGCTGCTCGCCGGGGCTGCGCTGCGGCTGTGGTGTGATGATGGCGCGCCGGAAACCATCGCGCCGGGCGCGGCGCTCAATCTTGACGGAACCGTGACCTGGCTGGGCCATTCCGGTTTCGTGATCCGGCTCGCAGGCCAGACCATCATCACGGACCCTGTGCTGTATGAAGCCGCGTTGACCCGCGCCAGTCTCGGGGGGCGGATGGCACAGGCCCCGGATATTTCCGGGCTGGCGGCGCTGGATGCGGTCCTGATCAGCCATGATGATCTCGACCACCTTGACCGCGCGACCCTGCGCGTGCTTGCGCAACGCTTCCCGCAGGCCACTCTGATCCTGCCACAGGGCACCAGACTGGCGCGCCCTGTGCCCGGTTTTGCCCGGACGGTCACACTGTCGGAATGGCAGCAGTTCCGGCTTGGAGAGGTGACGATCACGGCCACGCCTGCCATTCACCTCAGTCGGCGGCCACCGCTCTTGTTCGGGCCGGGTCCGGCGCTGTCCTTCGGCCTTGCAGGTGACGGGAAGCAGGTGTTTTTCAGCGGCGACAGCAGTTACGGGCCGATTTTCGCGGAAATCGGCGCAAGGCTGGGTCAGTTTGATCTGGCGCTGGTGCCGATCGGGGCATGGAAGCCCGAACCCTTGCTCAATGACATGCATATGACACCCGAGCAGACCGCACAGCTGGCGCGTGATCTGGCCGCGCCGCGCGCTGTTGCGCATCATTACGGGACATTCCGCATGACCCCCGACAGCCCGGCCGAGTCGCTTGCCCGCTTCAAGGCCGCAGCAGGGGACACGGTCGAGATCGTCCCGTTGCCCTTGGGCGGGACAACCTGCATCGCCTCGCCCTGATACCCTGTTTTCGCCTGTCGCAATGCGCGAACCCGGCGTCCACTCACAAGCGGTATGATCAGCCGTGCTGCGTCCCGAGCACCCCGTCAATCGCCGCCAGGGTCCGTTCGCTCGCGCCGCCATGTTCGGCCAGAAAGGCCGCGATGGCCGGTTCATCGGCCTGCGCGGGCTGATCGAGCGCGGCCAGAAGCGCGGGCAGATCCGCGACGCTGGTGGCGATCCCGGCGGCCTCGGCCTCCGCGAACGGGTATTCGATGGTCCAGGTATGGGGGCCGGTCAGCACGGGTTTGCCAAGGCTGAGTGCCTCGATGATGTTATGCGCGCCCTTGGGGGTGAAGCCCGCGCCCACGATCACCCGATCCGCCAGCGCGAGGTAGAAATACATCTCGCCCAGCGAATCGCCCAGCAGAATGTCGATCCCGTCCAGCGCGGCCTGCGGCTCCAGCCTGTCGGTCAGACATGCGCTGCGCCGCGCCACGCGCAGCCCGGTTTGCGCCAGCCCTTCTGCCACAGCGTCAAACCGTTCGGGCGCGCGCGGGACATAGACGAAAAGCGGGGGGGTTGCCCGCGCGGTCTGCATCTGCGCGATCAGATCGCGATAGAGCGCCTCCTCATCGGCCACACCGCTGGCGATCGTGATCACCTCGCGCCCGTGAAACTGCGCGCGCAGCGCCGCGCCTGCGGCCAGTTGCGCAGGCGGGATGGGCTGGTCGAAGCGCAATTCGCCAGTGACATGCAGATTGCGCGCCCCGACCGAGGCAAAGCGCTCTGCCTGCAATGATGACTTCACGAAAGCCCCGTCAATCGCCGCGATCAGCCGCTGGCGCAGCCGCAGCCCGCGCCCGTCGCGGGCGCGCGGGCCTTCGGCATATTGCGCATTGCAGGGATAAAGCGGCACGCCCATGGCGCGGCAGGTGAAAATCATCTCGGGCCAGATTTCGACCTCGAGCGGCAGTCCGATGCGCGGGCGGGCCGCACGCAGGAAGCGGCGCAGCGCGAAAGGCGTGTCAAAGGGTGCCCAGACCACGGCCAGTTGACCGCGCGCGATCTCGGGGGCGAACAGCTTTTGTGCCTCGCGCCGACCGGCGGGCGTGATATTGGTGACGATCACCTTGTCGCCGCGATCCAGCATCCGCCGGATCAGCCCCTGCGCCGAACGGATCTCGCCAAGACTGACCGCATGGACCCAGATCGCGCCTTGTGGCAGGGGCGCGCGGTAGAACCCGAAGCGCTCGGCCAGATGACGGCTGTAATCCGGGTCGCGCCGCCCGCGTCGCCACAGATAGAGCAGCACCAGCGGCCAGAGCAGCAGCCAGGCCAGCCGATAGAGCCAGAGGGCCGCGCGCAGGATCATGCCTGAGCCTCGATCAATGCCAGCAGGTCACGCGCCAGCGCATCGGCATCCGCGCGCGCGGCGGCGACCAGCGCGCTGGCATCCTGCCGGGGCGGCGGGGCGTCGAGCGCCTGCGCCAGCGTTTGCGCAGTGACTTGCCGCGCCAGCCCCTCGGCCTGCAACTGCGCATAATCAGCGGCGAAATTCGCGATATTCGGCCCGTGCAGGACCGGCAGCCCCAGACAGATCGCTTCCCACGGGTTATGCCCCTGGACCGGCCCGAAAGACCCGCCGATCAACGCGCGGCTGGCCAGCCGGTACCACAGCCCCATCTCGCCGAATGTATCGGCCAGCCAGACGCCTGCATCCGGCCCCGGCACCTCGCCTGCGCTGCGCTGGGCAAAGCGCAGGCCAGCCGCATCGAGCGCCTGCGCGATCTCGGGCGCGCGCGAGGGCAGGCGGGGCGCGAGGATCAGCAGCCAGCGCGGGTCTTGCGCGAAAAGCTGCGCCTGCGCGCGCAGGGCGGCGGTCTCGTCCTGCCTGTGGGTCGGGGCGGCGACCCAGATCCGGCGGCCCTGAAGCGCGCCCTGCAACCGGGCGCGTTCGGATGCATCCACGGCCAGCGGGACGGCTGCGGGTTTGAGCGCGCGCATGAGCGGCACTGCGCGCCCCGAAAGGCGGGTGATATGGTCTGCGCTCTGTGCATCCTGCGCGGCAATCAGCGCGAAACGGCGCAGCGTGTCGCGGTAAAGCCCGCGCACGCGATCCCGGCGGGCATGGGCATCAGCGTTCATCCGGGCATTCACATAGGCCAGCGGCACGCCGCGCGCATGGGCGTCGCAGATCAGACCGGGCCAGAGATCCTGTTCCGACCAGATCGCCAGATCGGGCTGCCAGTGGTCGAGAAAGCGGCGCGTATAGGCGGGCACATCCAGCGGCAGCGACTGGTGCAGGCAATCGGGCGGCAGATTGTCGGCCACCACCTGCGCGGCTGAACGCGCGGTCGAAGTCACCAGCACTGTCATAGCGGGCCGCGCCGCCTGCAGGGCGGTGATCAGCGGGCGCAGCGCAAGCGCCTCGCCCAGGCCCACAGCATGCATCCAGATCAGCGGGCCTGTCGGACGGGGCAGGCTGGCGCGCCCCTGTTTTTCACCCATGCGCGCGGGGTCTTCCTTGCCGCGTTTCAGCCTGCGGCGCAGCGCGAGCACCGCGACAGGCCGCAAGAGCGGGCGCAGCGCCAGATAGAGGCGCAGCTGCCAGCCATCGCGCGCAGGGGCGGCAGTGTCATGGCGGGCAAGAGGGATCTGGGTCATGGCGCGGCTCTTAGCACTTGCGCCACAGCCGGTCGAGAACCAAACCCTGTCTGTCTGGCGGGCTTCCGATCTAGGGGTTTTGCCTGTTGTGCAACAGTTCCGGTCCCTGGCGGCGCGCTGTTTCCAAACCGCTTGCAATGGGCGCATGGGTGGACTTATGTGAAACGCGCGTTAGGGCTAACGGCCTTGAGGCAGGATAAATTCCGAGGACAGGCACAGGCAGGCATGGCAATGGCACAGGATTGGTGGCGCGGATCGGTCACATATCAGATTTACCCCCGTTCCTTCATGGACAGCAACGGGGACGGGATCGGCGATCTGAAGGGGATTACTGCGCGGCTTGATCATGTTGCCAGCCTTGGCGTCGATGCGATCTGGCTCTCGCCGATCTTTCCCTCGCCGATGAAGGATATGGGCTATGATGTGTCGGATTACACAGGTATCGACCCCTGTTTCGGCACCATGGCGGATTTCGATGCGATGGTCGCGAAAGCGCATGGGCTGGGGCTGAAAGTCATCATCGATCAGGTGCTGTCCCATGCCTCGGACCAGCATCCGTTCTTCGTTGAGAGCCGGTCCTCGCGCGACAACCCCAAGGCCGACTGGTTCGTCTGGGCCGATCCCAATCCTGACGGCACCCCGCCCAATAACTGGCTGTCGATCTTCGGCGGCCCGGCCTGGTCCTGGGATTCGCGGCGCAAGCAGTATTATCTGCACAACTTTCTGCGCGAACAGCCCGACTGGAACCTGCATAACCCTGACGTGCAGGATTACCTGCTGGGCGTCATGCGTTTCTGGCTGGAGCGCGGGGTCGATGGGTTCCGGCTGGATACTGTCAATTTCTACATGCATGACCGGCTCTTGCGCGACAATCCCGCCAATCCGCTGCCCTGGGCGCAGAGCGCGCATCGCCCTTTCGAGATGCAATACAACATGTTCTCGCGCAACCAGCCGGAAAATCTGGCTTTTCTGGAGCGGTTGCGCGCGCTGATGGATGAATTTGACGCGCGCAGCACTGTTGGCGAAGTGGGCGATACGCATATGTCGATCGAATTGATGGGGCAGTATACGTCCGGGCGTCGGCTGCATATGGCCTATTCCTTCGAGATGCTGGGGCCGGATTACACCCCCGGTCATTTCCGCTCGCGCATCGAAGAGTTCTTCCGCAAGGCCCCCGAAGGCTGGCCCTGCTGGGCGTTTTCCAACCATGACGTGCCGCGCCACATGACCCGCTGGCAGGAACATGGTGCCGATCAAGATGATCTCGCACGGCAGGCCGCGGCGCTGCTGCTCGCCTTTCGCGGCTCGATCTGCATCTATCAGGGCGAGGAGCTGGGCCAGACCGACACGGCGCTTGACTTCCATGAACTGACCGACCCCGAGGCGATCAATTTCTGGCCCGAGGCCAAGGGACGTGATGGCTGCCGCACGCCGATGGTCTGGGAAGCGCATGCGCCGAATGGCGGCTTCTCGATGGCCAATGCGACCTGGCTGCCGGTCAAGCCGCCTCAGGCCGCGCGGGCGGTCGATACCCAGGATGGCAGTGACTCGGTGCTGAATTTCTACCGCCAGATGCTGGCCCTGCGCCGCGCCGAGGAAGCGCTGCGCGCAGGCGATATGGTGTTTCTCGATCTGCCCGACCCGATCCTGGGTTTCACCCGCGGTGACGGGCTGATCTGTCTCTATAACCTGTCGGCCAGCAAGCGTGATTGCGCGTTGGATGAAACACTTGCGCCCCTGCTGTCGCAAAATGTTACTCTGGGCAAGGGCAGGATCGGTTTCGGCCCCAATGGTTTCGTGATTGCCCGCAAGCAAGCTGCATAAGGACGGACCCATGCATGATGCTTTGCCGCCACATATGAGTGCCAGCGATCTGGAGCGGCTGATACAGGGGCGCCATGATGCGCCTTTCGATGTGCTGGGCCTGCATGACCGCAAGGGCAAGCGCTGGCTGGTGGCCATGGCACCGGGGGCAGCGGCGCTGGAGGCGAAATTCCTGCGCAAAACCGTGGTGCTGGAGCATCTGGCGGGGCCGGTCTTTGCCGCGCAGGTGCCGAAATCGAAACAGCCTTACCGGTTGTTTGCGACCTACCCTGATGGCGCGGTCTGGGACCATGACGACCCCTACCGCTTCGGCCCGGTGCTGGGGGATCTGGATCAATATCTGTTGGGCGAGGGCACGCATCGCCAGCTCTGGCACGCGCTGGGCGCGCATGTGATCACGCATGAGGGCGTCGCGGGCGTGCATTTCGCGCTCTGGGCACCGAATGCGCAGCGCGTTTCCGTGATGGGTGATTTCAACCACTGGAACGGCGCGCAATATCCGATGCGGCGGGTCGGTCATACCGGCGTGTGGGAACTGTTCCTTCCGGGCCTGAGCGAAGGCGTGATCTACAAATACGAGCTGATCACGGCGCAGGGCCATATCGCGCCAAAGGCCGATCCGGTGGGGTTCGGCGCGCAGCACCCGCCCGAGACCGCCTCGGTGGTGCGCGATATTTCGGGCTACGCTTGGGATGATGGCGCCTGGATGGAACGCCGCGCGCTGGCCAATCGCCGGGATGCACCGATCTCGATCTATGAGGTGCATCTGGGATCGTGGAAGCGCCGCTGGGAGGAGGGCGGTCGCCCGCTTTCCTACGTTGAGTTGGCCACGGAACTGGTGGAATATGCCGTGGATATGGGCTTCACCCATCTGGAATTCCTGCCGGTCAGCGAATTTCCCTTTGACGGGTCATGGGGCTATCAGCCGGTGGGCCTTTATGCGCCCACGATCCGTTTCGGCCCGCCGGATGAGTTTCGCGCGCTGGTGGAAGCCGCGCATCGGGCGGGCTTGGGCGTGATCCTTGACTGGGTGCCGGGGCATTTCCCGTCCGATGCGCATGGGCTGGCCCATTTCGACGGCACGCATCTTTATGAACATTCTGACCCGCGCGAGGGCTTCCATCAGGACTGGAACACCCTGATCTACAATTTTGGCCGGACGGAAGTGCGCAATTTCCTGACCGCCAATGCTTTGTATTGGTTCACAGAATACCATATCGACGGGCTGCGCGTGGATGCGGTGGCCTCGATGCTCTACCGCGATTACTCGCGCAAGGATGGCGAATGGATCCCCAACCATATGGGCGGGCGCGAGAATCTGGAGGCCATCGCCTTCCTGCGCGAGATGAACACTGTGGCTTATGGCGAGGCCGAGGGCACCATGACCGTGGCCGAGGAATCGACGGCCTTTCCGGGCGTGTCCAGCCCGGTCGATACCGGGGGGCTGGGTTTCGGGTTCAAGTGGAACATGGGCTGGATGAACGACACGCTGCGTTACATCGAAAAAGACCCGATCTATCGCAGCTATGATCATCACCTGATGACCTTCCCGATCGACTGGGCCTGGACCGAGAATTTCATCCTGCCGATCAGCCATGATGAAGTCGTCCACGGCAAGGGCGCGATGATCGACAAGATGCCGGGCAGCGCGTGGGAGAAATTCGCCAATCTGCGCGCCTATTACGGCTATATGTGGGGTTTTCCAGGCAAGAAGCTTCTCTTCATGGGCTGCGAGATCGCGCAGCATGGCGATTGGAACCATGACAGATCGGTGGATTGGGACGCGCTGCATGGCGAGAATCATCGCGGCGTGCAGGCGTTGGTGCGCGATCTGAACCGGCTCTATCGCGACACGCCGGCACTCTATCGGCGCGATTGCGATGCGACCGGGTTTCAATGGATCGCCAATGACCCGTCGATCTCGAAACTCGCCTTTGCCCGCTACGGGCTGGACGGTGATGCGCCGGTGATCGTGGTGTGCAATTTCACCCCCATCGCGCGGCATGATCTGGCCGTGGGCGCGCCTGCAGCAGGGCATTGGGAGGAAGTGCTGAATACAGACGCGGCCTGCTACGGGGGCAGCAATCTGGGCAATCTGGGGGGCTGCGATTCGGTGGCGGCAGAATGGGACAGCATGGCGCAGCATATCCGCATCACGCTGCCACCGCTGGCGACAGTGATATTCCGCCTTCGGGCGCAGGACTGAACAACAGGCCACAAGGGTAGGGGAGGACTGGGATGGCAGAGACTTCAAGACTGGCGCAGCGCTCGATGGCATTCGTGCTGGCAGGCGGGCGCGGTTCGCGGCTGAAGGAGTTGACCAACAACCGGGTGAAACCAGCGGTCTATTTCGGCGGCAAGACGCGGATCATCGATTTCGCGCTGTCCAATGCGCTCAATTCCGGCATCCGCCGCATGGCGCTGGCCACGCAATACAAGGCGCATTCGCTGATCCGTCATTGCCAGCGCGGCTGGAATTTCTTTCGCGCCGAGCGCAATGAATATCTCGATATCCTGCCTGCCTCGCAGCGCATGGGCGATGAGATGTGGTATCGCGGCACCGCCGATGCCGTGACCCAGAACATCGACATCATCGACAGCTATGGCATTGATTACATTGTTATTCTGGCAGGAGATCACATCTACAAGATGGATTACGAGCTGATGCTGCGCCAGCATGTCACGCAAAAGGCCGATGTGACCGTGGGCTGCCTGACCGTCCCGCGCGAGGAAGCCAGCGCCTTCGGCGTCATGGCCGTCGATGAGGACAGCCGCATCACCTCTTTCCTTGAAAAGCCCGCCGATCCGCCCGCCATGCCCGGCCACCCGGACAAGGCGCTGGCCTCGATGGGGATCTATGTCTTCACCTGGTCGTTTCTGCGCGACCTGCTGCTGAAAGACGCTGAGGATCCTGATTCCGCCCATGATTTCGGCAATGATCTGATCCCCGAGATCGTCAAGAACGGCAAGGCGGTCGCGCATAAATTCGACGATTCCTGCGTGCGCGACCCGCAGGCCGAAGCCTATTGGCGCGATGTCGGCACGATTGATGCTTTCTGGCAGGCCAATATCGACCTGACCGATTTCACGCCCACGCTCGATCTGTGGGACACGAGCTGGCCGATCTGGACCTATTCGGAATCCGTCCCGCCCGCGAAGTTCATCCATGACGAGAAAGACCGGCGCGGCATGGCGATTTCCTCGATGGTGTCGGGGGGCTGCATCATCTCGGGGACGGAAGTGCGCAATTCGCTGCTGTTCACGCAGGTTCATACCAATTCCTACGCGGTGCTCGACCATGCGGTCGTCCTGCCGCATGTGGTGGTCAATCGTTCCGCACGGCTGCGCAAATGTGTGATTGATCGCGGTGTGGTCATCCCGTCAGGGCTTGTGGTTGGCGAAGACCCGGTGGAAGATGCAAAACACTTCCGCGTCACCGAGAAAGGCGTCACCTTGATCACCAGACCCATGATCGACAAATGGAATGCCGCGCAGTGACACGGGTTCTGTCCGTCACATCCGAATGCGCCCCGCTGGTGAAAACCGGCGGGCTGGCGGATGTGGCAGGCGCGCTTCCCGGCGCGCTGGCGCAGCATGGTGTGAAGATGCGCACCCTGCTGCCGGGCTATCCGGGCTTCATCTGGAAGCTGCGCGACACCCGTCTGCGTGCCGAATTGCCGGAGTGTTTCGGCGGGCCTGCGCGGCTTCTGGAAGTGCGTCATGCCGGGCTGGATCTGCTGATCCTTGACGCGCCGCATCTCTATGACCGCGAGGGCGGGCTGTATCTGGGGCCGGACGGGCGCGACTGGCCTGACAATCCCGAGCGTTTTGCCGCGCTGTCCTGGGTGGCCTGCGAAATCGCGAATGGTCTTCTGGCCGACTGGCAGCCCGATATCGTGCATTGTCATGACTGGCAGGGGGCGCTTGCGCCCTGCTACATTGCCCGCTCGCCCGCCGCGCAGCAGGTGCGCACAGTGCTGACAATCCACAACATCGCCTTTCAGGGGCTGGTCCCGGCCACGCGCCTGTCGGCCCTGCGGCTCGATTCTGCGGATTTCACCCAGCACGGGTTCGAATACTGGGGCAAGATTTCCGCGCTCAAGGCCGGGCTGATCTTTGCCGACCGGATCACCACGGTTTCGCCCACCTATGCCGAGGAATTGCTGACCCCTGAATTCGGCATGGGGCTGGAAGGCGTGCTCATGGAACGCCGCGCCGATCTGAGCGGTATCCTGAACGGCATCGATCTGGATGTCTGGTCGCCCGAAAAAGACCCCCATATCATCCCCTATCACGCCCCGGTCGGCAAATTGCCCAACAAGGCGGTGCTGCAGGCCGAGTTCCGCCTGCCCGAATCCGAGGGCCCGCTTTGCGTGGTGGTCTCGCGCCTGACCGAACAGAAAGGGCTCGATCTGCTGCTGGAGGCGCTGCCGGTGCTGCTGGAACGCGGTGGGCAGCTTGCGCTTCTGGGCACGGGCGACCCGGAGCTGGAGGCCGCTTTCACCAGAGCGGCAGAGCATCCCAATGTCGCGGTGCGGATCGGCTATGACGAATGGCTTGCGCATCGGATGATCGCCGGGGCGGATGCGATCCTTGTGCCCTCGCGGTTCGAACCCTGCGGTCTGACCCAGCTTTACGGGCTGCGCTATGGCACGCTGCCGCTGGTGGCGCTGACCGGCGGGCTGGCCGATACGGTCATCCCGGCCACACCGGCCACTCTGGCGGGCACGCCTGTCGCCACGGGTTTGCAATTCCATCCGGTGACCGATTCGGCCCTGTCCAATGCGCTGGCGCGGCTTTGCGCGTTGCGCGCGCAGCCTGACCTCTGGCGGAGGATGCAACGCAATGCTATGGCACATCCTGTCGGATGGGATCATTCGGCCGCTGCATATGCGGCGCTATACAAGAATTTGCCTGGCATTACCCCATGATCACATCATTTCAGCTGACCGCTGGCCGCCCCTATCCGCTTGGGGCCACATTTGACGGCGAGGGCGTGAATTTCGCGGTCTTCTCGCAAAATGCCACCCGCGTTACGCTATGCCTGTTCGATGAGCAGGGTGCCGAGGCGTTGCTGATCGATCTGGACGAGCGCGATGGCCATGTCTGGCATGGCTATATCTCGGGGATGCGTCCGGGCCAGCAATATGGCTACCGTGTCCATGGCCCCTATCTGCCGGAAGAAGGCCACCGCTTCAATCCGCACAAGCTGCTGATCGACCCTTACGCCAAGAAGCTGACCGGCCATCCGGTCTGGAATGACGCGCTCTATGGCTACAGGATCGGCGATCCGCAGGCGGATCTGAGCTATGACAAGCGTGACAGCGCGCCCTTCATGCCGCGCTCGGTGGTGGTGGACCCGGCTTTCAGCTGGGACGCGCAGAAGGGGCGTCCCCGTCACAGCTGGTCTGAAACCGTGATCTACGAGGCCCATGTCAAGGGCCTGACCGCCATGCGCGAGGATATCCCCCATGCGGGCAGGTTCCTCGGGCTGGCCTCGGACCCGATGCTGGAGCATCTGACGCAACTTGGCATCACGGCAATCGAGCTTCTGCCGGTGCAGGGCTTTGTCGATGACCGCTTTCTGGTCGACAAGGGGCTGCGCAATTACTGGGGCTATATGACCTATGCCTTTTTCGCCCCTGAACCGCGCTACATGTCGGCAGGCGCGATTGCGGAATTCCAGCAGATGGTCGCGCGGTTTCATTCTGCGGGGATCGAGGTGATCCTTGATGTGGTCTATAACCACACGGCCGAAGGCGACCAGCGCGGCCCGACGCTCTGTTTCCGGGGCTTCGACAATGCCGCCTATTACCGGCTGGCCGATGACAAGCGCTATTTCATCGATGACACAGGCTGCGGCAACACGATCAATATGGACCACCCGTTTGCGCTGCGTCTGGTGATGGATTCCTTGCGCTACTGGGTCGAGGTGATGCATGTCGATGGCTTCCGGTTTGACCTGGCCTCGACCCTGGCGCGCACTGGCGGCATCTTTGACCGCGACGGGCCGTTCTGCCGCGCGATCCGGCAGGATCCGGTCCTGAACCGCGTCAGGCTGATCGCAGAGCCCTGGGATATCGGCCCTGACGGCTACCAGCTTGGTGCCTATCCCGCGCCTTTCCGCGAATGGAATGACAAATACCGCGACACAGTGCGGTCTTTCTGGCGCGGCGATGACGGGCAGGCGCGCAAGCTCTCGCGGCGCATTTCCGGATCAGCGCTGCATTTCGATCATGACGGGCGGCCTGCGACATCCTCGGTGAATTTCCTGACCGCGCATGACGGGTTCACGCTGATGGATACGGTCAGCTACTCGAAAAAGCACAATCTGGCCAATGGCGAGGAAAACCGCGACGGGCATGACCATAATTTCTCGGATAATTGCGGCCATGAAGGGGTGAGCGACGATCCCGACATCCTTGCGCGTCGCGCGCGTCGTCGTCGCAACATGTTCGCCACGCTGATGTTTTCGCAAGGCACGCCGATGATTCTTGCGGGCGACGAAATCGGCAATTCGCAGGGCGGCAATAACAACGCCTATGCGCAGGACAACCCCATCGGCTGGGTTGACTGGGACAAGGCAGATGCCGATTTTCTGGAATTCTGCCGCGCGGCGATCGCGTTCCGCAAGGATAATCCGATCCTGCGCCAGAAACGCTTTTTGCACGCCAGACCCCGCCCGGAGGATGGCAAGCCCGACATTTTCTGGCGCAAGCCCAGTGGCGCGGTGATGCGCGACGAGGACTGGACCCGCTCTGATCTGCGCTTTCTGGGCGTGGAAATCCGCATGGCCCATTCGACGCCCACTTATGAACGGCAGTTCGACGCGATCTTTGTCGTGTTCAACAATGGCGGTGATGTGAAAGTGACCATGCCCGAATCCATTGACGGGCAGTTCTGGCGGCGGGTCTTTGATACGACCGATCTGAATATGGAACACCCGCCGCTTGCGGCCTCGCTGGTCAAGGCAAATTCCGTGGCAGTGTTCAAGATGACCAAGGACGCGCCGACCCGCGTGCGCGCAAGCCGAAGGGGAAAAGAGCAATGATCCAGACCATCCCGACCCAGCCCATTGCAGGCCAGAAACCCGGTACATCTGGGCTGCGCAAGAAAACGCCCGTGTTCATGGAAACGCCCTATCTGGAAAATTACGTTCAGGCGATTTTCGACGGGATTGGCGGGGTCGAGGGGCGCACGCTGGTTGTCGGTGGCGACGGGCGCTATTTCAATGACCGCGCCATCGGGGTGATTCTGCGCATGGCGGCGGCCAACGGGGCTGCGCGCTGCATTGTCGGGCAGGGGGGCTTGCTGTCCACGCCTGCCGCGTCAAACTTGATCCGCAAGCGCGCGGCGGATGGCGGGCTGATCCTGTCGGCCAGCCACAATCCCGGCGGGCCGGATGCGGATTTCGGGCTGAAATACAACGGACCCAATGGCGGGCCTGCCAGCGAGGCCGTGACCGACCAGATCTTCGCCCGCACGCTCGATATTGCGCAATACCGGATCTGGGGCGGGGATGCGCCGGATATCGATATCATTGGCGAGGCGGCTTTGGGGCCGATGCTGGTCGAGATCATCGACCCGATCAGCGATTATGCTGACCTGATGGAAACCCTGTTCGATTTCAACGCGATCCGCGCGCTTTTTGCCGGGGGGTTCCGCATCCGCTTTGACGCTATGCATGCAATCACAGGCCCTTATGCGCATGAAATCCTGGAAAACCGCCTTGGCGCGGCGGCGGGGTCGGTCGTCAATGGGACGCCCTCGCCTGATTTCGGCGGCGGGCACCCCGACCCCAATCCGATCTGGGCGCATGAGCTGATGGCGGCCATGTATGGCGCGGATGCGCCCGATTTCGGCGCGGCCAGCGATGGCGATGGCGACCGCAACATGATCGTCGGGCGCGGTTGCTATGTCAGCCCCTCGGACAGTCTGGCGGTGCTGGCCGATCTGGCGCATCTGGCCCCCGGTTATGCCGAAGGTCTGGCCGGTGTTGCCCGTTCGATGCCGACATCAGCCGCTGTGGACCGGGTGGCGGCGGCCAAGGGGATCGACTGTTATGAGACTCCCACGGGCTGGAAATACTTCGGCAACCTCCTTGATGCGGGACGTGCCACGCTCTGCGGCGAGGAATCCGCTGGCACCGGGTCCAACCATGTGCGCGAGAAGGACGGGCTCTGGGCCGTGCTGTTGTGGCTGAATATTCTGGCCAGTACCGGCAAGGGCGTGTCGGAGCTGATGGCCGATCACTGGGCGCGCTACGGGCGCAATTATTATTCGCGCCATGATTATGAGGAAGTGGATAGCGACGCGGCGAATGCCCTGATTGCTGATCTGCGTGCGGAACTGCCCGCGCTGCCCGGCAAGCCATTCGGCGCGCTGACCGTCGAACGCGCGGATGAGTTTTCCTATGATGATCCGGTCGATGGCTCGCATGCGTCAGGGCAGGGGCTGCGCGTGTTCTTCACGAATGGCGCGCGCGCGGTGCTGCGGCTGTCGGGCACGGGCACTGCAGGCGCAACCCTGCGCGTCTATCTGGAAGCGCTGGAGACTGACCCGGACCAGTTGCATCACGATCCGCAGGACGCGCTGAAAGATGTGATCGCAGCAATTGACGCAATTGCCGGGATCGCGGCGCGCACCGGGCGCAACAAGCCCGATGTGATCACCTGAGCCGCTATTCGGCGACCAGACCTGTTGCGAAATCCCCGCTTGCCCGGTGGCACTTGTCCATATCGGGCAGATGCATCGGCGAGCGGGTAAAACACAAATCAACATCGAAGCGGCCCGCGATGCGGGGGGCTGTGCCTGTCAGGGCCAGCGCCTCGACCACGACCCCGCCCTCGGGAAAAACCAGCGGCGAGACCCAGTAGTCGCGCCAGCCATCGGGCAAAAACAGAATACGCGCGTCATGCGGGACCGCGCCCCCCGGCGGCAGCGAAAGCTGCACCACCAGCCGCGCCGCGCCCGCGACCCCTTCAAAACTGACCGCATCGACCGACATGAAGCGGGTGAAGCCTGCACGCGATTGCGGGTCATCGAGCGCAAACTCCTGTGCGGCATCGGGAAAATGCAGGCGCATGCGGGTTTCGGCCGCCGACATGGATATCCCTGCGATCCAAAAAACCGATGCGAGACACGCGGCGCGCATATATCAGACCTCTACGCGATAGTGCAGATCCTCGGTTTTAATCCATGACAGGCGCAATTCCACTGGCTGTTCCGAGTAATCCAGCGCGATACGCCGCACGAACAGGACCGGCGCGCCGGTTTCCAGCCCCAGTTCACGCGCGCAATCGTCTGTGGCCTGCGCCGCTGTGATCTCTTCGCGGGCCCGGTGGACGGTCGCTGCGTAATCCGTCTGATACAGCTGATAAAGCGTGTTCGGCAGCACTTCGGGCTGGTGTTCCAGCGCTTTGAACCGCGCTGCATCCAGCAGGATATGCTCGTAGAGGATCGGCACACCGTCCCCCTCGCGCACGCGGGTGATGCACAGCAGGTCCGCCCCTTGCGTAATGCCAAGCGCCTGCGCCTCGCTCGCGCTGGCCACGCGCCGCCTGCGCGCCAGAACCCGGCTTTCGGGGTGCAGGGTGCTGCCATCGGCGCGGCGCATGTTGAAGAAGCGAAACAGCACGGCATCGCTGTCATGGCTGGCAACGACCGTGCCTTTGCCCTGACGGCGCACAACCACCCCTTCGGCGGCCATATCCAGAAGCGCCTTGCGCAGCGTGCCGACGGCCACACCATATTCCTCGGCCAGGCGGGTTTCCGGGGGCAGATAGGTGCCGGGGGACCATTCACCTGCTTCGATCCGCGCCATCATCAGATCGCGCAATTGCCGGTGCAGCGGCTGGGCCAGGGGGCGAGGGGCTGGGTGGGTCATGGGAAAACCTGTCAGAAGGGGCGTTGACAGTTCTATATCATATAAACTATATAGTTTTCAAGCGACGCTTTGATCTGAGTCGTCGGCCCGGAAGGAAGACATATGACCACCCTCACGATTTCCCTGCAAACGGCCACTGAACTGGCGCTGTCAGCCTTCACCGCTGCCGGGATGCCCACGGATCTGGCCCTGCCTGCGGCGCGCGCGCTGGTCATGGCCGAGCGCGAAGGTCTGCCCTCGCATGGGCTGGCGCGGGTCCCGTTCTATGCGGCACAGATGCGGGCCGGTAAGGTGCGGGCTTCGGCCGCACCGCAGGTTGCGCGTGACGGGGCGGTGATCCGCGTCGATGCGGGCTTCGGGCTGGCCTTTGCGGCGATCGAGGCCGGGGCCCAAGCGGCCCGCAAGACCGCGCGCGATCTGGGCGTTGCCGTGGTCAGCGTCACCCATTCGCATCATTTCGGCGTCGCCGGGCAGGCGGTCGAACCTTTCGCCCGCGAAGGTCTGATCGCGCTGGCGTTCGCCAATGCGCCTGCTGCGATGGCCCCCTGGGGCGGCAATCGCGCGCTTTATGGGACCAACCCCATCGCCTTTGCCTGCCCGCGCGAAAGCGGCGATCCGCTGCTGATTGACCTGTCGCTCAGCCATGTCGCGCGCGGCAAGGTGATGCTGGCGCAAAAGGCAGGCAAGCCCATTCCCGGTGACTGGGCGCTGGACGCGGATGGCAACCCCACGACTGATGCGGACGCGGCCATGGCAGGCACCATGCTGCCCTCAGGCGGCGCGAAGGGTGCTGCGCTCGCGCTGATGGTGGAATTGCTGACTGCCGGGCTGGCGGGGGCGAATTACGCATATCAGGCCAGTTCGCTCTTCGACGATCAGGGCCCGCCGCCAGATCTGGCGCATTTCATCCTTGTGCTGGACCCCACGCGCTTCGCCCCCGGTTTTACCGCGCGCGCCGAGGCCATGTTTCAGGCCATCGAGGCGCAAGAGGGGGCCCGCCTGCCCGGTGCGCGCCGCATGAATGAGCGCATGGCACGCGCCCAGACAATCGAAATTTCCCAGTCCCTGCATGACACGCTTGCCGGGCTGGCTGATACCTGACCTAGAAAAAAGGAGAATACTGCAATGGCTTCAAACGCCCATCCGCAACTGCTTGTCCATGACAAGGCCGATAATGTCGGTGTCGTCGTGGTCGAGGGTCTGACCGCTGGCACCGATATGCTCTGTGTCTGCACGGAAGATAACAGCGATTTCCGCCTGACCGCGAAAGCCGACATTCCCATCGGCCACAAGGTCGCGCTGAAAGACCTGAGCGCTGGCGATACGGTCATCAAATATGGTGAAGATATCGGCAAGATGGTCGGCCCCGCTGAAACCGGTGGCCATGTCCATGTCCACAATCTGAAAACGAAACGCTGGTAAGGAGCGCGCGCAATGGCTTTTGATTTCACGCAAGAAACTGTCAAGGCATG
>SKRP01000226.1 GCA_007118445.1 Natronohydrobacter sp. | reverse complement strand
GTGCGGGTCGAGTTCTCGAAGAACATGTTGATCTGCGTCATGCCTGCCAGCACGCGGCTGCGTTTCTCGGCAGAGCGGTTCAGCGCGACGTAATCCTCGGCCAGATCGAGGATCGCAGTGATCTCGGACGGGTGCAGCGGCTCGATGCCCAGCAGGTGGTTTTGTGAAAAGGCCATGCATCCCCCGGCAATCCGCGTCTGGCGCTGTTATAGAAACCGCGCCTTGCGACGACAAGGCCGCTTTACCCTGTGGCGGGGGCAGATTACCCTGCGCGCATGAGCCTGGACAGCAGTTGGGAAACAGACTGGCATATCGCGCGCGCCTGCCTCGAGTGGCAGGTCGAGGTGGGCGTGGTTGACGCCATCTGTGATGCGCCCATCGACCGCTATGCGCTGGACCCGGCCCCGGCACAGCGCCCCGCACTGAAACCCGCAGCGAAACCAGCACCACAGCCGGGGGCGGCTCTGCCTGCCGCTTCTGCCGCTGTCGATCCGGTGGCCGAGGCCGAAGCGATGGCCGCCGCCGCCCCGGATCTGGCGGCGCTCGAAGCCGCGCTTGGGTCTTACCCGCATTGCGACCTGAAGCTTGGCGCGCGCAATCTGGTGTTCTGCGATGGCCGTGCGGGCGCGCGCGTCATGATCGTGGGCGAGGCGCCGGGCCGCGAGGAAGACCAGCGCGGGCGGCCCTTCGTGGGCGAGGCAGGCCAGCTTCTTGACCGGATGTTTGCCGCCATCGGCATGGCGCGCGATCATCCCGACCACGGACAGGCGGTGTATATCACCAATATCCTGCCCTGGCGTCCGCCGCAGAACCGCGACCCCAGCCCGGAAGAGCGCGCCATGATGCGGCCCTTCGTGCTGCGCCATATCGAACTGGCCGCGCCGGATATTCTGGTGCTGATGGGGCGGATTTCGGCCATGACCTTGCTGGGCACCAAGGACGGGATCACGCAAATCCGCGGCCAGTGGCGCGAGGTTGCGGGGCGGCCCGCGCTGCCCATGCTGCACCCGGCCTATCTGCTGCGCAACCCTGTGGCGAAACGCGAAACATGGGCCGATCTGCTGGACCTGCAGGCCCGTCTGAGGACCACGACATGAGCCGTATTGATGAGAGCAAACCCTTCATGCCTGTGCGTTTCGCCGTCCTGACCGTCTCGGACACGCGCGACATGGCGAGCGACAAATCCGGTGACACGCTGGCCGCGCGGATCGAGGGCGCGGGGCATGTTCTGTCCGCGCGCATGATCCTGCCTGATGAGCGCGACCAGATCGCTGATCAGTTGCGCGCATGGTGCGCAGATCCTGAAATCGACGCGATCCTGTCCACCGGCGGCACGGGCCTGACCGGGCGCGATGTCACGGTCGAGGCGCATCGTGATGTCTATGAGAAGGAAATCGAAGCCTTTGGCACGGTGTTCACCATGGTCTCGATGCAGAAGATTGGCACATCCGCGATCCAGTCGCGCGCCTGTGCCGGTGTCGCGCAGGGCACTTATCTGTTCGCGCTGCCCGGCTCGCCCGGCGCGTGCAAGGATGCCTGGGATGAAATTCTCGCGCTGCAATTCGATTTCCGCCACCGCCCCTGCAATTTTGTCGAGATTTTCCCGCGACTGGACGAACATTTGCGACGGAAGTAACGCGGTGTTGCGTTTGAGATGATTGAACTGAAACCGCTTATGCGGCGTAATTTATCATGCGCACCCTTGTGCTGATCCGGAGTAGCCATGCGTTTTCTGACCCGCAGCCTGATTGCGCTGTTTCTCGCCGCCCTGTCGTTTTCGGCGCTGGGTTATGCCGCCTATACGCTGGTAACTGCGATCCAGAGCCGCGCTGAAGCCCCTGCCGGTCGGATGCAGGGCGGGCGCGAGCGGGTGTTTACCGTGCGCGCGCTCACGGTCACACCGGGCGAGGTGACACCGGTGCTGTCGGCCTTTGGTGAAGTGCGCACGCGCCGGTCACTGGAATTGCGCGCGCCCGTGGGCGGGCGGGTGCTCGAAGTGGCACCGGGGTTTGAGGACGGGGCGCGGGTCAGCGCAGGCCAGCTTCTGTTCCGCATCGATCCTGCCGATGCTGAAGCTGCGCTGGCGCTGGCACGATCCGATCTCGACCGCGCGCAGGCTGAATTGCGCGATGCTGCGCGTGCGCTGGGACTGGCCAGCGAGGATGTGGCGGCGGCGCAGGAACAGCTTGACCTGCGGGTGCGGGCGCTGGAGCGGCGGCAAAACCTCGCCACGCGCGGGGTGGCGACCGAGGCGGCGCTGGAAGAGGCGGAACTCGCAGCCTCGTCGGCGCGGCAGGCGCTGGTCGGGCGCAGGCAGGCCGAGGCGCAGGCCGAAGCGCGCCGCGATCAGGCGGCAACAGCGCTCGCGCGTCAGCAGATTTCGCTGGCCGATGCGGAACGGCGGCTGGCCGACACGCAGGTTTATGCCAGTTTTGACGGCACGCTGGCCGATGTGACCATCACCGAAGGACGGTTGGTCAGTGCCAATGAACAGCTTGGCCGCATCATCGACCCGGATGCGCTGGACGTCTCGGTCCGCGTCTCGACCGCGCAATATCTGCGCCTGCTCGATCCTGACGGCGCGCTGCGCGATGCCGAGGCGGAGGTCGCGCTGGAAGTGGCTGGATTCGAGATCACCTCGCCTGGTCAGTTGGTGCGGGCCTCGGCCACTGTCGCGCAGGGCCAGAGCGGGCGGCAGCTTTTTGTCAATCTGACCGCCCCGCGCGGGTTCCGACCCGGTGATTTCGTGACTGTGCGGCTGTCCGAGCCCGCGCTGACCGGGGTGGCCCTTGTGCCCGCAAGTGCTGTCACACCTGCCGGGACCGTTCTGGCAATCAACGCGGATGACCGGCTTGAGGCCGTGCCGGTCACAGTGTTGCGCAGGCAGGGGGATGACGTGATCATCGTCGCTGACGGGCTGGCCGGGCGCGAGATCGTGCGCGAGATCGGTCCGACCCTTGGCGCAGGCATTCAGGTGCGCCCGCAGCGTGAAAGCGTGACAGGCGAACTGATGGTCGATGAACCGGAAATGGTGCAGCTCGACCCTGAACG
>SKRP01000155.1 GCA_007118445.1 Natronohydrobacter sp. | reverse complement strand
GGCTATGCCGAAGAGATGGAACGCCGCTTCATCCGCCGCACGTCGCTGCGGCTGGAAGAGCGCGAATATGAACAGCTGCATGATGACGGGCTGATCAGCCGCGAATTGCATGCCACGCTGATCAGCCGCACCGCCGCCCGCCGCGCCCGGATTGAATCGCGCCCACATCTGGATTTTGCGCTGCAGAAAGATGCGTTCCTGCGCGGCTTTCCGCTGTTTCAGGACATGCCGGAAACGCAGCGCCGCAAGCTGGCGCGCGCGCTGCGCACGCATCATGTCGAACCCGGCACGATCCTGTTGCGCAAGGGCGACGTGCCGCATTGCGTCTATTTCATCGCATCAGGCGCGGTCGAGATGGAACGCAAGGGCCAGAAGCTGCGGCTCGGCAGTGGCGAGTTCTTCGGCCATATCGGCATGCTGACCCGCGAGCCGCGTCGCGCCATGATCAGCTCCATCAGCCATTGCACGCTGCTGTCGCTCGACGAAGCCCGGTTCAAACAAAAGCTGGCCCGCAACCGTACACTCTATGAGGCGGTTCTGCACAATGCCGAACTGCGCGGGATCACACTCGATCCGTCAGCCCTGCCAGAAGTGCCTGCGCATTGGAAAAAGGCTGGGTCTCAGGGAAAGGACACCCCCGCCTGACCCTCTTGCCAGCGCGGGAATTTCGGCATGACAGCGGCAAAACTCGCTGAGGCCAGGAACCGCCCCAGCCAGCCCTGCAGATGCGGCCAGGGCTGCGCATCGAACCACGGCTTGTCGATATGGGCGAATTGCCGGATAAAGGGCAGCATGGCCATATCCGCCAATGTCGGGCGCGCAAACAGCCAGTCGTCAAGCTGCGCGTTCAGATCGCCCAGGAAGGCGCAGGCCGTGGCCAGATGCGCATCGCGGTCCTGATCGGGGTAACGGCTGGCGTATTTCACCCGGTCCAGCGCATGTTTGAACGGCCCGTCACAGCGCGCGATCCAGTCTGCGCCCTCTTGCGGCATGTCCAGCCAGCCCTCGGGGTCATTCTGCGCCAGCGCCCAGGCCATGATATCAAGGCTTTCATCGATCACGCCCTGATCTGTGACCAGACAAGGCACAGTCGCACTGGGCGAGGCCGCCAGAAAGGCCGCAGGCTTCTCGCGCAACAGGATCTCGCGCAGTTCCACCTGCGCGCCGCTGCTCTGGATCGCCAGCCGCGCGCGGATGGCATAGGGGCAGCGGCGGAAGCTCCAGAGAATTGGTGAAGTCGCTGGTACGCTCACGCGCGCACCAGTGCCTCATAGCTTTCCGCCACGTTGCGGGTGATCTGGCCGACCTGGAAATGATAGTCCCCGATCTGACCCACTGGCGTGACCTCGGCAGCGGTGCCGGTCAGCCAGCATTCCGAGAAGCTTTCCAGCTCTTCGGGCATGATATGGCGCTCATGCACCACCATCCCCATATCGCGCAGCATCGCGATGACCGTCTGGCGCGTGATACCATTCAGGATCGCATCGGGGATCGGCGTATGCACTTCGCCATCTTTCACGAAAAACACATTCGCGCCGGTCGCTTCGGCCACATAGCCGCGATAATCCATGAATAACGCATCCGAACAGCCCTTTTCCTCGGCCGCGTGCTTGGACATGGTGCAGATCATGTAAAGCCCCGCTGCCTTGGCCGCTGTCGGGATGGTATCGGGCGAGGGGCGTTTCCATTTGGCGATGTCGAGCTTCGCGCCCTGCATCTTGGCATCGCCGTAATACGCGCCCCATTCCCAAGCCGCGACCGCCAGCCGCACCGGGTTGCGCCGCGCCGCGACACCCATATCCTCGCCCGCGCCGCGCCAGGCGACCGCGCGGATATAGGCATCGGTCAGACCATTGGCGTCCAGCACTGCGCGTTTCGCAGCCTCGATCTCGTCGACCGAATAGGGGATCGGCATGTCCAGCAGACGGCCCGATTCCAGCAGCCGCTCGGAATGCTCGCGGCTTTTGAAAATCTTGCCGCTATAACAACGCTCACCCTCGAACACGGATGAAGCATAATGCATCGCGTGGCTGAGGATATGCACATTCGCGTCCCGCCAGGGCACGAGCTTGCCATCCATCCAGATCTGTCCGTCCCTGTCGTCATATGCACCGGCCATTCATGCCTCCTCTGGACCGCCATTTTCGGATATTGCGCAAATTAGCCCCGGATCGGACATAAAATTACGCAAATTCACGGGAATCGCTATCAATTCACACTTGGAATGTCAACAAGGCTGACATAAAATAGAGTAGGACAGAGGAGTTGATTTCATGGCCGACGGACCGGGCAACAGCATTGGCGGCGAGAATCTGCTGTTCCTGACCGATGAGCAGCTGCGCAAGGGCATCGAGGCGATGTTTTTCGCCTATCGCGGCTTCACTGCCGACCCGGACCGCATTCTTGAAGATCACGGCTATGGCCGCGCCCATCACCGCGCGCTGCATTTCATCAACCGCACCCATGGCACCACGGTCAATAACCTGCTGTCAGTGCTGGGCGTGACCAAGCAATCGCTGAACCGCGTGCTGCGCACGCTGATCGAGGATGGGCTTGTCGAAAGCCGTATCGGCAAGACCGACCGGCGCGAGCGTAATCTCTACCTGACCGAGGCCGGGGCCGCGCTGGAACGCACCCTGTCAGAGGCCCAGCGCGAGCGGATGCGCGCGGCCTATCGCGCGGCAGGTCCGCAGGCGGTGGCCGGGTTCCGGCAGGTGCTGGAGGCGATGATGGATGACGAAATTCGCAGCCAGTATAATGCCATGCGAGAGCGCCGCTCATGACCCCCGATGCCCAGGCCCATCTGCTGGTTGTCGATGACGATGCGCGCATTCGCGGCCTGTTGCAGAAATATCTGATCCGCAACGGGTTTCTGGTCAGCGCCGCACGCGACGCCGCCCATGCCCGGCACTTGCTGCAAGGGCTGGCATTTGATCTGATCGTGCTTGATGTGATGATGCCGGGCGAGGACGGGATCAGTCTGACCCGCCATATCCGCGCGCAGGACGCAACCCCGGTGCTGTTGCTGACCGCGCGGGGAGAAACGCAGGACCGCATTTCGGGGCTTGAGGCCGGAGCCGATGATTATCTGACCAAACCGTTCGAGCCGCGCGAATTGCTGTTGCGGATCAACGCGATCCTGCGCCGCAATCCTGCCGCGCAGCCTGAAGCGGTGCTGCCGCAGATGGTAGTGATCGGGCCGCTGCGCTATGATCTGGAACGTGGCGAGCTGAAGCGCGGCGATGCGCCGGTGCGGCTGACCCAGACCGAGGCCACGATCATGCGGCTGTTCTGCCAGAAACCCGGCGAGGTGATCACCCGCGAGGCGCTGGTCGAGCATCTGGGCCGCGACCGCGCCGCGCATGGCGGGATGGTCGGGCAGGAACGCGCAGTGGATGTCCAGATCACAAGGCTGCGCCGCAAGATCGAGCAAGACCCGAAAACCCCGCGCCATCTGCAGACTGTGCGCGGGGCAGGCTATATGCTGGTCATCGACTGAGCGCTTGGCGCGATCAGGAAACGACATGCCTTGGCCCCGGTCGCTGCGCAGTCATATTCAGTGACCACGACATCCGGCCAGACCAGCGCCCCGAAAAGCTGCGCAAAGACAGCTCTGTGCCA
Source organism: Natronohydrobacter sp. (assembly GCA_007118445.1). Lineage (GTDB taxonomy): Bacteria > Pseudomonadota > Alphaproteobacteria > Rhodobacterales > Rhodobacteraceae > Roseinatronobacter. The sequence continues at coordinate 7,764 of SKRP01000155.1, read as the reverse complement.
ATGGCAGATCGGCGTTGATGACGGGCCCTGCGCCAGCGGGTTGCGCGCGATCTCGAATATCAACGGCCGGTGCGAGACCACCCGGAACGCGCCCGAACCTGCAAAGGTCCAGGCATGTTTCGCAATCGCCGTCGACAAGAGCCGCGCCCCTGCCCAGGCCGGCAAGGCCCGGATCAGGCGCTGCGCAGGTTTGGGGATGCGATGCGCCAGAATATAATCGCCTGTCGCCTGCCCGGCGGCGCGCTGGATCTCGGGCGCGCGATCCGGCAGGAACAGCCGAACCGCGTGATGCAGCCGCGCGACCTCATCTTCGGGCAGCATCCCTGCATCTGGCGGGGGTTCCGCGACCCCGGCGCGATACAGAAGCGCCCCGCGCAAACGCTCACCGATCGCGGCATCCAGAACCGGCAGATGCTGCAGGATGGCATTGGGGCCGATCCGGGCCAGCTCTGCCATCTGCCCTACTCCGCTGGTTCGCGAAAGCTTGGCGTCGCGCCATTGGGCATCCGGAAGCTGCGGGCCGGGGGCGCGGCATCTTCCATCTGCTGCGTGCCACCGCCGCAGGCTTTCAGCATCGTGCGCTCTTCTGCCCGCGCCTTGCCTTGCGCGCGCAAAGCCTCGCGCCGTTCCTGCGCCTTGCGTTTCTTGTCAGCGTGATCTTCCCAATCGGCAAGCTGCGCATCGGCAATGGTGCGGGTCATGTCGAACCCGAAATCCAGATCATCGCGCGATTTCATGCTGAAATAATCGGTCTTGCCCAGATCGTAGAATTGCCGCTGCACACCCGCTTTCAGGAACGCCTTCAGACAGCCCAGCAGGTATTTCCGCCGATACCCCGTCCCGCGCCACGGATAATGAAACAGCGCCTTGCGCATGTAGAAGCGGCGGTAATTCTTCAGCACGCCTTCCAGCAGGCCACCGCGCGACATCGCCTTGGGCTTCATGATCGGGGTGACGAAATTGTATTTCGAGTAGTCGAAGACTTCGACCTGATCGCGCAATTCCTGAAACAGCGGCGTGAAGGGCCAGGGCGTATACATCGCCCAATTCGCCAGATCCGGCTGCCAGTCCCAGGCCATCTGAAAGGTCTCTTCCAGCGTTTCGGCAGTCTCATTATCAAGGCCCACAATGAACTGGGCTTCCGTGAAGATATCGGCCTCGCGCAAGAGCCGGATCGCTTCCTTGTTGTCGGCGACCGTGGTTTCCTTGTTGAACTGGTCGAGCTTGAGCTGCGCCGCCGCTTCCGTGCCAAGCGAGACATGCACCAGCCCGGCCTTGCGATAGAAGCCCAGCAATTCCTTGTCGCGCATGATGTCGGTCACGCGGGTATTGATGCCCCATTGAATGCGGCGCGGCAGGTCGCGGGCGATCAGTTCCTCGCAAAACTCGATGAATTTCTTGCGGTTGATCGTGGGTTCCTCATCGGCCAGAATGAAGAAGCCGACACCGTGGTTTTCGACCAGATCCTCGATCTCATCGACCACCTTTTTCGGGTCGCGCACGCGGTAATCGCGCCAGAATTTCCACTGGCTACAAAAGCTGCAGGTGAAGGGACAGCCGCGCGCCATATTGGGGATCGCCACGCGCCGGTTCAGCGGCACATAAATGTATTTGTCCCATTCCAGAATCGACCAGTCCGGCTTGATCCCGTCCAGGTTCTTCACTGTAGACGCGGCCTGCGTCGCCTTGATCTCATCCCCGTCGATGAAGGCCAGACCGTGGATCCTGTGCTTGTCCTCCGGCCAGCGCCCCTCGGCAATGGCATTCATCAGGTTGACGACGATCTCTTCGCCCTCGCCACGCACAATGACGTCGATCCAGGGCGCTTCGGTCAGAACCTGACGGAACATGAAGGTCGCATGAACCCCGCCCAGCACCGTCACGCAGTCGGGCGCGACCTCGCGCGCGATCTTGAGGGTCTGTTCGGCCACATAGATGGACGGCGTGATGCAGGTCGTGCCCACCACATCGGGTTTCAGCTCGGCCAACTGCGCGCGCAACGCATCATCATCCACATGATTGGTCATCGCATCGATGAAATGAATATCGTCAAACCCGGCGGCTTTCAGCGATCCGGTCAGATAGGCGACCCAGGCAGGCGGCCAGCTTCCGGCAATCTCAGCCCCGCCAGAGTGGTAATTCGGGTGAACAAAGACGATTCGCATGTGGTCCCTCCTGTTTGTAAACACAGGTTGACACACGCACTGACAGTTTTGATTGACACAGATCAATCCGCCCCGGCGGGGCTGTCAATTCTCGTCCTTGCTCAGCAGATCGAACTTGCGCAGCTTCACATAGAGCGACTGGCGCGACAGGCCCAGCATCTCGGCGGCGGCAACACGGTTGTTGCGGGTCAGCTCAAGCGCGGTCTCGATACAGATCTTCTCGATCACATCGGTCGTTTCGGTCACGATATCCTTCAGCGTCGACGATCCCACCAGTTCGATCACGCCCTGAACATTGCTGTCCTGCCCGCCACTGTCAGGCCGCAGATTGCCCGCGCTGCTGGCATTACGCAGCACCAGCGCCAGAACCGGGTCGAATTTGTCATCCAGCCATGTGGCCGAAATCTCGACCCCGACCTGCGCACCGTAATTGGTGTTCAGCTTGGTTGCATACATGCGCAACTGGCCCGCACGCCGCGCATTGTCCAGCAGCACGCGCAGATCGACCGCACCGCGCGACAGGAATTCCGACAGCGACTGTCCCCGCACCGAACTGGCCGAGGGCGAATCCGTCAGATTGAGAAAGGTCTCGCTCGCGGCCAGAATATTGCCGTCACGATCCGCAAAAACGATGGCATCCGCGCCATGGTTGAACAGCTGCCGCAGATTGCCCAGCAGGCGCTCATCACCGACCGACCCGCGTTCAGGGTCAGACAGGCGCACAATCGCCAGCTGCTCGCCCGACGCGCGGAACAGCTTGCCGGTCAGCTGCACATTGCGACCCGAGGCTTTGACCTCGACATCCAGCAGCACATCCGACCCGGCCGCTTGCGGGGTTTCCAGCGCCGAAATCAGCCCCTCGCGCGTCTGCCCCTGAAAACACTCGGCAAAGGGGCGATCAATCAGATCCGCGCGCGCGCGGCCCAGAACTGTCGCGGCATTGTGATTGATATCGACAATCATCCCCGACCCGATCGACACCAGCACAATCGCATCGGTCGAGAAATCCATCAGCAACCGGTAGCGCGTATCGATCTCGCGCTGCGCTTCGTGATCGCGCTCAAGCGCGATCTGCGCATTGAGCAACATCTGCTGCATCTCGATGGTCGGGCGCTGGTCCTGCCCCAGCATCAGGATATGTGCGCGCACAGGATGCATCGCATAGCGCACAGGCACAGCATCCATCGCCTTGGTGACATGCACCAGTTCGGCCCAGCGCGCGCCCGCGCCTTGGGTGTCCGTCTCGATGTCTTGCAACCGCCGCGCCAGCTTCTGCCCCGAGGCCGTGTCGACCAGATCCGTCAGCGCACGCCCGCTCCACTCGGCGGTTTCAGACTGCAGGATCGAGTCGTCTTTTGCACTCGCGGCCAGCACCTTGCCTTCGCGGTCGGTCACAATGCAGATATCCGTCACGCACATCAGGACCGCGGCGATGCCCGGTTCTTCCAGAAGCCGCGCAATCGCGGCATGAGCAGAGCTGGTCGCATGGTCCGGCAAGGTCACAAATTTCCCTTCTGCCGCCCAGGGCAGCGATACTTGCGGGAACGGATCGACAGATCCTATTCCGCAGCCGCATTGATACGCTGAATCCCACAAGCGTGCAGGGCACAGGAAATATCGCTCGTCACGACATCTGCGCCTGTTGCCTCAGAGATTCGGCTCAGACCATTATCGCTTATGGTCGCCGAAACCAACCCCCCGCCCAACACGATCGGTGTATGGCTTGATGCCGTTGCGCGCAGGTCACTGACCAGCTGGCCACAGGTCTGGAGCGCACTTTCATTCGATACCGATACCAGAATCCCGTGATATCTGTTGCACGCGATGCTCTGGTGCATCGCCGCGCGCGAGGCACTCAGCATCACCTTGACCGACACCCCCCTGCGTCGCAACTGATTGGCCGCGAACATGGCCCCCAGCGTGTGTTGTTCACCTTCTGGCAATACAAGCAGCATCCGCCCATCCGTCGCCCGGCCCACCGAGTCCGAAACCCATGCCTTGCCCAGTTCACGCAGGACAGTCTGCAATCGCGCAAAGGCCAGCGATGCCTGCAGGATATCGATCTGGTCATCATGCCAGGCTGTGCCGATAATCTGGACCACATGCGGCAGATGAATATCCATGACATCTTCTGCCGAAACCTGGTTGCGGGTCATTTCCGCATGCAGCTCCGATAACAGCGATGCGTCACCTGTCCGGGCATATCGCTTGAGCACCGAGGTCGTTTCTGTCTGCGGCGCGCCTGCGCGTTCTGTCTGCGACACGCCCGCGCGCGCGACACTCGCCCGCGCGAGTTCAGAGACAACACGCAAGGCGAAGCGCCGCACTGGCCAGTCATCAGGCACTTGCTCGCCCTTCCAAACTTTCAAGCTTCCGTCCATTGCAAGCCTCTCCCCAATGCTGACCCGGTCTCCCCTTCAGCAGGGCGGCAAGGACAGAGTCGTCATAAAATCCTCGCAAGAACCCTACAAAATGTCAAACTAAACTTACATTCTAGAGTGATTCCAAAAACCCCAGACAGCATCATATGCCCTGTTTATGATATCCCTCAATAGCTTACAGGGTCTTCACATCGGAAAACCGGCGTAAATCAGGACTATCCAACCTTGTTTCAGGTGTGTAAGTTTTAATTGACACTTGTCCTGACCAAGGGCTAGACTTGCTCGAGGAATCGCACAATCGAGGGGCAGAATGCCACAAATGTCGCACAAGCCACTTTACACACCCGAACAGCGCGCCCGGCGCGATGCCTCGGTCTGGACGCTGGTTCAGGGCATCCTGGCCCCGGTGCAATTCGTGATCTGCATCATCTCGGCAGTGCTGGTGATCCGCTTCCTGATGACCGGCGAGGGCTACATCGCCGCCACCTGGTCGGTGGTCCTCAAAACGCTCGCGCTCTACACGATCATGGTCACCGGCGCGATCTGGGAAAAAGAGGTCTTCGGCCAGTATCTGCTGGCCCCGGCCTTTTACTGGGAAGATGTGGTCAGCTTCGGCGTGATCGCGCTGCACACGCTTTATCTGGCGGGCCTGCTCATGGGCTTCATGACGCCAGATCAGCTGATGATCCTCGCGCTGGTGGCCTATGTCGCCTATGTCGTGAATGCGGTGCAGTTCATCTGGAAACTGCGCATGGCCCGTCTCGCTGCAGCCGCAATGGATGCAGAGCCGAAAGGGGCCACAGCATGACCACCACCTGCAAATCCGCCCCGGTCCTGAAAGAGCGCGGCCAGCGCGAAGTCTTTTGCGGGTTGACCGGCATCATCTGGCTGCACCGCAAGATGCAGGACGCGTTCTTTCTTGTCGTAGGTTCCCGCACCTGCGCGCATCTGCTGCAATCCGCCGCTGGCGTGATGATCTTCGCCGAACCCCGCTTCGGCACGGCGATTCTCGAAGAAAAAGACCTCGCAGGCATGGCCGATGCGAATGCCGAGCTGGATCGCGAAGTCGCGCGCCTGCTCGCCCGCCGTCCTGACATTCGCCAGCTTTTCCTCGTCGGCTCCTGCCCTTCCGAAGTGATCAAGCTCGACCTCAGCCGCGCGGCCGAACGCCTGAGCGAAATCCACGGCCCGCAAGTGCGCGTGCTGAACTATTCCGGTTCGGGGATCGAGACGACCTTTACCCAGGGCGAAGATGCCTGCCTCGCCTCCATGGTCCCGGCCCTGCCCGAAACGCAGGCGAAAGAGCTGCTGCTCGTCGGGGCGCTGCCGGATGTCGTGGAAGATCAGGCGCTCGACCTGCTCGCCCAGATCGGTCTCACCAATATTCGCGTCCTGCCCGGCAAACGCGCCGAACTTGACCCGGCCATCGGCCCGAACACCCATTTCGCGCTGACCCAGCCGTTCCTTGGCGACACCCATGCGGCACTGACCCGGCGCGGTGCACAGTTCATCCCCGCGCCCTTCCCGTTCGGGGCCGAAGGCACAACGCTCTGGCTCAAGGCCGTCGCCGCCACATTCGGCATCGCGCCCGAAGTGGTGGACCGCGTGGCTGCCGCCCCCCGCGCCCGCGCCGAAAAAGCCATCGCTGCCGCCACCCGGACCCTGCACGGCAAATCGGTCTTCTTCCTGCCCGACAGCCAGCTGGAAATCCCCCTTGCGCGCTTTCTGACCCGCGAATGCGGTATGCAGGCGATCGAGATCGGCACACCCTATCTGCATAGCGACCTGCACGGCCCGGAACTCGACCTGATTGCCGCTGGCCCCACGATTTCCGAAGGGCAGGATGTCGATCTGCAACTCGACCGCGTCCGCGCCGCCCGCCCCGATCTGACCGTCTGCGGCCTTGGCCTCGCCAACCCGCTCGAATCCGAGGGCCTCAGCACCAAATGGGCGATCGAGCTCGTGTTCACACCGATCCATTTCTTTGAGCAGGCAGGCGATCTCGCCGCCCTCTTCGCCCGCCCCCTGCGCCGCCGCGCGGCCCTCAAGCGCCAGCACCCCAACATGATGGAGGCCGCCGAATGACCCCGGCTTTCATCTTGCCGAAAATACTCAAAAAAGGACGCCAGCCATGAAGCTCGCCGTCTGGACTTATGAGGGCCCGCCCCATGTCGGTGCGATGCGCGTCGCCACCGGGATGCGCGATCTGCATATGGTGCTGCACGCGCCCCAGGGCGACACTTACGCGGACCTGCTCTTCACCATGATCGAGCGCCGCGACCACCGCCCGCCGGTCAGCTACACCACCTTTCAGGCACGCGATCTGGGTGCCGACACCGCTGGTCTGTTCATGCAGTCGGCCCGCGACGCGTATGAGCGCTTCGAACCGCAGGCCCTGCTGGTGGCCGCCTCCTGCACGGCAGAACTCATTCAGGACGACCCTGGTGGTCTGGCCGAAACCATGGGCCTGCCGGTCCCGGTCATCCCGCTCGAACTGCCCAGCTACCAGCGCAAGGAAAATTTCGGCTGCGACGAGGCGTTTCTGCAAATCTGCCGTGCGCTCGCCAGACCCATGGACCGCACCCCGCGCGTGACCTGCAACATCCTTGGCGCAACGGGTCTGGGCTTCCGCCATCGCGACGATGTGCAGGAAATCACAGCACTCCTGTCCGAAATGGGCGTTGAAGTGAATGTGAGCGCCCCAATGGGTGCCAGCCCCATGGACATCACCCAGCTCGGTCAGGCGCATTTCAACGTCCTGCTCTACCCCGAAACCGCCGAATCCGCAGCCCGCTGGCTTGAGAAGGAACTCGGCCAGCCCTTCACGAAAACGATCCCCATCGGCGCCAATGCCACCCGCGCCTTCATCGAGGAAGTGCGTGCGCTGTCGGGCAGCACATTGCCCGTGGACGAAAGCCGCCTGCGCCAGCCCTGGTGGGCCGCATCCGTGGACAGCACCTACCTGACCGGCAAGCGCGTGTTTCTGTTCGGCGATGGCACCCATGTCATGGCGGCGGCGAAAGTGGCGCGCGACGAAATGGGTTTCGAGGTCTGCGGCATGGGTTGCTACAACCGCGAACAGGCCCGGCCCCTGCGCGCACTCGCGAAAGAGTTCGGCCTCACTGCCCTGATCACCGACGATTATCTCGAAGTCGAGCGCGCTATCGAAGAGGCCGCCCCCGAAATGATCCTCGGCACCCAGATGGAGCGCCATATCG
>SKRP01000034.1 GCA_007118445.1 Natronohydrobacter sp. | reverse complement strand
GGCATTCATGCGAAACAGCGCCGGGCCGAGCGAGGTTTCCGCCGGCCCCACAACTCCCGGCTCGGTCATCCCAAAGACCAGATCGCCCGCCGCGCCCAGCTGCGCGCGGGTCACATCGCCCATATCGGCATCGTCCAGATCCAGCCCGCGCTCGGCGACCAGCGCATCAAAGCTGACCGCACCTGCGGTGATCCGCGCCATGGCCGCTTCGGCGCTGGTCATGTCGGGAAAGACCAGCCGCTCGACCAGACGCCGCTCGGGTTGCGAGAACTCGGCGCGGCGCGCGTCATAAGCCTGACGCAGGATGGTTTCGTCGATTTCGATCTCGTCGATCATCATCTCCGGCGTGATCCGGGCATAGCGGATGCGCTTGCCTTCGGGCAGGGTGTAGCGCTCGATGCTGGCCTGATAAAACGCCTCCAGCGCGGCCTCATCGGGATTGCCGACAGGTTCGGGCAGGGTCTCGGCCCCGAGCGAGATCACGGATACATCGCGGGTCTGCGCCTGAAATTCGAGCAAGGGTGTCACAATGCTCTCAGGCGCGGCCGCACCGCTGGTCACAGCGCGCTGCAGCAGGGTGCGGGCGATATCGGCGCGGATCGAATCCTCGAATTCGCGCTCGTTCATATTGGCGTTCTGCAGCGCGAAGCGATAGGCTTCGCGGTCAAACCGGCCATCGAGCCCCTGAAAGCTGCTGATCGAGGTGATCTCGCTCTGGATGATCGCATCGCCAGCCGAGACCCCCAGCCGCGCGGCCTCATTGTCGAGCACGGCGCCTGTAACCAGCTGTTCCAGCACCATCTGATCCAGCCCGAAAAGCCGCGCCTGTTCCATCGTGATGGCCTGGCCGAACTGGCTTTGCAGCGCGCGCAGCTCGTTTTGCATGGCGCGGGCATATTCACTTGTCGTGATCTTGCGGTCGCCGACCGAGCCGATGGTGGTGGTGCGCCCGCCAAAGCCCTCGACCCCGAAGCCCAGCAGACTGAGCGCGAGCAGCGCCATCAGGAAGCCTGCCGCGATATTCTTCGCGCTCCATTTGGTTTTCTTCGGTGTCTTGGTCATGCGCGCACTCACGGGGTTACAGGGCAGTCTGGCATCATGCCTGCTGCGTGTGTAAGCAAAGCGGCGCGCAGGGGCAAGCGCTGGCCGCTCACGAATTGGCGGCAGTGAAAGCCTGCAGGCGGCGGATCAGTTCGGCAAGCCCCTCTGCATCGGCATTGGCAAAGGCGATGCGCAGATGGCGCAGTCCGGCGCGGTCCTGCGCGGGTGCGAACATGGTGCCGGGCAGGATCAGCAGGCTGGCCTCCTGCACCAGCCGTTTCGCCAGCTGGTCCGATTGCATGTCGAACGGATGCGTGACATAGCCGAAATAGGCACCGGCAGCGCGTAAACTCCAGCCCGGCAGGGCTTTGAACCCTGACATCAGGTGATGGCGGCGCGCAAGGATTTCCCGCCGCTCGCCCGCCAGCCAATCGCCCAGATTTTCAAGCCCCCAGAGGGCGGCGCGCTGGCCCAGACCTGTGGGGCAGATGGTCACGCAATCGAGGATTTTCTCGATCTCGGCCAGATGCGCGGCACTGGCGGCAATCGCGCCGACGCGGTGGCCGGTCAGCCGATAGGCTTTCGAGAAGCTGTAGAGATGAATCAGCGTGTCATCCCAGTCAGGGTCAGTGAACAGATCATGCGGCGGTCCATCATGGCCGAGGAAATCGCGGTAGGTTTCATCGACGATCAGCGCCAGCCCCTGCGCGCGGGCGAGATTGCGGAAGGCGGCGAGGGTGCCCGCGGGATATTCAGTGCCTGTCGGGTTGTTGGGCGTGACCAGCACAATGGCGCGGGTGCGCGGCGTGATCCGGGTGCGGGCCGCATCAGGGTCAGGGATCAGGCTCTGGTCGCAGGGCAGGGGCACAGCGTTTATCCCCTGCGTCGCAAGCCACATTTCATGATTGAAATACCAGGGTGTCGGCAGGAGGATCTCATCGCCGGGGCCTGCCAGCGCGGAAATCGTCGCGCAAAACGCCTGATTGCAGCCCGAGGTGATCGCGATCTGCGCGGCCTGCAGGTCGCCGCTGTAAATCTGCCGCATCCGTGCGGCGAGGGCGACACGCAATTCAGGCAGGCCCAGCACTGGACCATAGAGATGGGTTGCCGGGTCATCCAGCGCTTCGGCCATGGCGGCGCGCAAGGGGGCAGGCGGCGGCGCGACCGGGGCGGCCTGGCTGAGGTTCAGAAGCGGGCGCTCGGGCGGGAAGCTGGCATCCGCGATCCAGCGCCGCGCCTCCATCACCGGCGGGGCCTGGGTTGCGGCAAGATGGGGGTTCAGATGCATGTCAGCCTCAAACTCCGGTCACTCCAGGATGCGGCGCAGCGCCCCGGCGGGAACGCCACGATTGAATTCGCGCGCGCATCGTGGCACATCGCGCAGATGCTGTCCTATCAACATATCTATCATGCGGGCAATCTGGCAGATGTGCATAAACATGCGCTTCTGGCCTGGGTGCTGGATTACATGGCAAACAAGGACAAGCCGCTCAGCTATCTCGAAACCCATGCGGGGCGGGGGCTGTACCGTCTGGATTCCAGCGAATCGCGCCGCACCGGCGAGGCAGAAGCAGGCATCGGGCGCCTTGAGCGCGCTTTCCCGCCCACGCACCCGTATATCCGCGCCGTTGACGCGACCCGCGCCGCGCATGGCAAGTTCCACTACCCCGGATCGCCGCTGATCGCGGCGCATCTCTTGCGCATGGTGGACCGGATCACGCTGGCCGAATTGCACCCGCAGGAACATGCGGCCCTCACCCATGTCATGCGCGACCGTGCGCGGGTCGAAAAACGCGACGGGTTCGCGCTGATGCAGGCGCTCTGCCCGCCCCATCCGCGCCGCGGCGTGATGATGATCGACCCCTCTTACGAGGTGAAGACCGAATATGAGACGATTCCGAAATTCGTTGCGGCGATCCATCGCAAATGGAATGTGGGGGTGATCGTGCTGTGGTATCCGATCCTGTCGGCAGGGTTGCACACAGAGATGATCGCGCGGATCACAGCCGATT
>SKRP01000208.1 GCA_007118445.1 Natronohydrobacter sp. | reverse complement strand
GGCGCGCTTTTCGTGTTGATCCTGACCTGGCGCATGGGGCTGGTCTGGGAAGGGATCGCCGCCGCGCTGATCATGGCACTGGGCACAGCCTCTGTGACTGTTGCCGTGGCAGCGACGTCTGTGCTGGCGCGTGAAGGGGCGATGGATTGGGCCGACCGGCTGGGCCACGCGCGGTATCTCGGAGCGGTGATCGAGGCGCTGGCCGGGCTTTTCATCCTCGCGGTGGCGCTGAACATGTTAAAAATCATCTGACCTGTCTTGCCCCCCCTCGCGGCGCGGGATACCGAAAGCAGCATGAGTCACGCCGCTGCAACTTTCCGCGTCAATCTGCGCATGGTCCTGAGCCTGGGTCTGCCGCTTGCGGGCAGCCATCTGGCGCAGTTCATGCTGGCCGTGACGGACACGATCATGCTGGGATGGTATGGTGTCGCCGATCTGGCAGCTGGCGTGCTGGGCGCGGCGCTGTTTTTTGCGGTGTTCACCTTTGGCACGGGCTTTGCCAATGCGGTCATGCCGATGGTTGCGACCGCCGCCGCCTCGGGGCAGGAAACCGAAGTGCGCCGGGCGACCCGCATGGGGCTGTGGCTGTCGATCGCATTCGGGATCGCGGTGCTGCCGATCTTCTGGTTCTCGGGCGCAATTCTCGGACGGTTGGGCCAGCCAGACGAGGTGGTCCCGCTGGCCGAAGCCTATATGCGCATCCTCGGCTTCTCGCTGGTGCCTGCGCTCTGCGTGATGGTGCTGAAGAATTACCTTGCCGCGCTGGGCCGCACACAGGTCGCGCTCTGGACCACTGTGGGGGCCGTCGGGCTGAACATCTTTGTGAACTGGATCTTCATCTTCGGCAATCTGGGTGTGCCGGAACTGGGCGTGCGCGGGGCGGCGATTGCAACGATCCTGGTCAATCTGGCCAGTGTCGCGGTGCTGGCGGCCTATTGCGCGCTTCTGCCAAGCTTACGCCGCTACACGCTGTTTCAACGCTTCTGGCGCGCGGATTGGCAGGCGATGGCTCAGGTCTGGCGGCTTGGCTGGCCGATTGGCGTGGCATTGATCGCGGAAACGGCGCTGTTTTCCGCTGCCGCGATCATGATGGGCTGGATCGGCACGCAGGAACTGGCGGCCCACGGGATCGCGCTGGAAATCACTGCGGCGCTGTTCATGGTGCATCTGGGCTTTTCCAATGCCGCGACCGTGCTGGTGGGGCGCGCGCGCGGGCAGCGCGACCAAGCGGCCTTGCGGGCAGGCGCGCGGGTGGCTGTGCTGGTCTCGATGCTTTTTGCCAGCGCGACGATGGTGCTTTACATCACTGCCGGACCCTTCCTTGTGGGACTGTTCCTGTCCCCGGATGAGCCTGCCCGCGCGGCGATCATTGTGATTGGCGCGTCCTTTCTGATCGTGGCGGCGCTGTTTCAACTCGCGGACGGGGCGCAGGTCATGGCGATGGGGCTGTTGCGCGGGGTGCAGGACACGCGCGGGCCGATGCTGATCGCAGCGTTCAGCTATTGGGGCGTAGGGCTGCCCACGAGCTACATTCTGGGTTTCCCCTTGGGCTATGGCGGCGAGGGGATCTGGGCCGGGCTGGTGGTCGGGTTGACCACGGCCGCCGTGTTGCTGATGCTGCGATTCTGGCGCGGGCCGGGGCGGGTGGATGCCCGCCCCTGGGCTATGTGAATGATGGATATTCGTGCAATCCTGATTGGCCTCGCCTTCGCGCTGATGTGGTCCTCGGCCTTCACCTCGGCGCGGATGATCGTCGCGGATGCGCCGCCGCTATATGCGCTCAGCCTGCGCTTCCTGATCTCTGGTCTGATCGGGGTCGCGATTGCGCTGGCACTGGGGCAGAGCTGGCACCTGACACGCGGGCAATGGCGGGCGGTGGTGATCTTCGGGATCACGCAGAATGCGCTTTATCTGGGGTTGAATTTTGTCGCCATGCAGACGGTCGAGGCTTCGCTGGCCGCGATCATTGCGTCCACCATGCCGCTGCTGGTCGCGCTGTTCGGCTGGTTGATCCTGCGCGAAAAGTTGCGGCCCTTGGCGGTCGCAGGGCTGGTTGCGGGCTTTGCGGGTGTCGGGCTGATCATGGGCGCGCGGATGACCGGCGGGGTGGACCTGTGGGGGGTGTTTCTGTGCGTGTTGGGGGTGATCTCGCTGACCGTGGCCACGCTTTCGGTGCGCGTGGCCTCGGGCGCGGGGGGCAATCTGATGATGATCGTGGGGCTGCAAATGCTGGTGGGATCAGCCATGCTGATCGGGCCTGCGATGGTGCTGGAAGTGCCGGAAGTGAACTGGACATGGCAGCTTGCCGGGGCGTTTACCTACACGGTTCTGGTGCCGGGGCTGGCTGCGACCTGGGCCTGGTTCCTGCTTGTGGGCCGCATTGGCGCGGTGAAGGCCGCGACCTTCCATTTCCTCAACCCGTTTTTCGGGGTGGCGGTGGCGGCGGTGCTTCTGGGTGAGCGGTTGGGTGTGTTCGATGTGGTGGGGGTGCTTGTGATCATGGCGGGGATTCTGGCTGTGCAGCGGGCGCGATTGGGGTGAGGGGGGCTTGGAGGGCGTCGCCATTGTCGCTCGGACCAGTGGCGCTCCAATGACGACCCCTCCAAACCACCCGCTTCAAGGGGCGCACGCGCCCCCTGAAAACCCCCGTGAGTATTTGTCGCAAGATGAAACTCAGACGCCGAGATAGCGGGTTTGCAGTTCCGGGGTCAGGGTTTCCGGGGTGCCGGACCATGCGACCTGACCGCGTTCCAGGATCACGCAGCGATCGGCGAAGGGCAGAATTTCCAAGAGCGTCTTGTCCACCAGCAGGATCGACAGCCCGTCGGATTTCAGCCGGGTGATCGCGGCCCAGATTTCGCGGCGGATCACCGGGGCCAGCCCTTCAGTCGCCTCATCCAAGAGCAGCAGGCGCGGATTGGTCATCAGCGCGCGGCCAATCGCCAGCATCTGCTGCTCGCCGCCCGAAAGCGTGGCGGCGCTCTGATCCGCGCGTTCCGACAAGCGCGGGAACAGCGCATGGACGCGCGCCAGTGTCCAGGGGCCGGGGCGGGCAGC
>SKRP01000123.1 GCA_007118445.1 Natronohydrobacter sp. | reverse complement strand
GGCCGAGCGCGCCTGCACGGCCAGATATTCGACGATGCGTTCCTTGACCTTGTCGAGGCTGTAATGATCCGCATCGAGAACGTCCTGCGCGCGGCCAAGGTCTTTCTTGACGCGGGTTTTCACGCCCCACGGGATCGCCAGCATCCAATCGAGGTAATTGCGCACCACCGTCGCCTCTGCCGACATGGGCGACATGGATTTCAGCTTTTTCAACTCGGCCTCGGCCTTTTCGCGGGCCTCCTTGCTGAATTTCGTTTCGCTGATGCGCTTTTCCAGCTCTGCCAGTTCGTTCTGGCCCTCTTCGCCATCGCCCAGTTCCTTCTGAATGGCCTTCATCTGCTCATTCAGATAATATTCGCGCTGGGTGCGCTCCATCTGCGATTTGACGCGCGTCTTGATCTTGCGCTCGACCTGCAGCACGGACAATTCGCCCTGCATCAGCCCGTAAATCTCTTCCAGCCGCGCGACAGTGCCGTCGGTTTCCAGCAGTTTCTGCTTTTGCGCAACCGTGGCCCCCAGATGACCGGCGGCCAGATGCGCCAGCTCGGCTGCATCTTCGGTTTCGGCAATGGCGGCAACGGCTTCGTCAGGGATATTCTTGCGGATCTTGGCATAGCGCTCGAATTCGCGCTGCACCGTGCGCATCAGCGCGGTCTCGGCGGCCTCGTCGCCGGCGACATCGGGCAGAGCTGTGGCCTCGGCTTCGAAATACTCTTCCGTGTCAAGGAATTCGCTGATCTGTACGCGCGCGCGCCCTTCGACCAGCACCTTGACCGTGCCATCGGGGAGTTTCAGCAATTGCAGGACATTGGCCAGCACCCCGATGCGGTAGATATCGTCGGGTTCAGGGTTTTCCTGGGTGTGGTCCTTCTGCGAGACAAGCAGGATCTGCCGGTCTTCGGACATGACTGCCTCAAGCGCGCGGACCGATTTTTCACGCCCGACAAAGAGCGGAACGATCATATGCGGGAACACCACCATGTCGCGCAGGGGCAGAACCGGGAAACTAGTGATCTGCGACATGCAATTCATCCTTTCATCTGCGCCCGGCATCGGGCACCTTGCTGATTATCTGTGCGCTGGCGGGCGGGGTTTCAAGCTTTCGCCCGCGTGTTCCTGGGCCCCGTTCTTCAGTCTTGCGGCCCGCTGTTGCATCGCATCGGCCATCCGGGTCTGGCCGGATGCGCGCAAGCCCTTGATAGCACCGTCATAATCGCGCGCGTCGCGATTCTGGCCGAGTTTCGACTTGGCGTCGATCCGTGTGGGCGTGATGCGGAAAGCCACGATATTTTCCAGCATCTCTGCCATGTAATCGGCAGGCGCATCGCCCATTTTCCAGCCTGCATCGCCATTGACACGGCGCTCATGCAGCCGCGTCAGCAGCCCCACAACCGCATGTTTCGCCTGCCGGTCATGCTGGAAGCGGATCGTGCCATGGACATGCACGGTGACGTAATTCCAGGTCGGCACATGGCGGTGATGCTCTTGCTTGCTCGGGTAGAAATTGGGCGAGACATAGGCCTCCATGCTGGTGAAGACCGCCAGAACCTCCTGCCCGTCGAGAATGGTCCGGTGCATGTCATTGGCCTTGGCCGCATGGCCGATCAGGCTGCCATCGGGCTTGGACAAAAGCGGGATATGGTTCGCAAGCAGCCCGGCTTCGGTCTGCGCGATGATGCAGGCGAGCGGCGCGGATGCGATCACTCCAGAAATTCGTGCGGAATCGGTTTCTGCGAAATGCTCGGGCAAATACATGACAGCGGCCTGTGGGTCGGGGCAGGGCTTTGTTCTGCCTAAGCGGCGGCGGCTGCAAGTTCAAGCACGACATTGCCCGCCAGCGGGTAATCACATGGAACCATGCGGGAAAGGGGGCTCTGGCATGACCGGAACCCCCACTCACCCACATGCCCTTCACGTCACGGGAAGATAGAAGTCCGGTCTTCCTGACCAGATGCCTGACTATCCCAAGCCGTCACTGGCCGCGCAACGGGAAAATAGATTGCATTCTAGCGATCTATCAGTTCGTCACGACGTCCCATCCTGATTTCCCGGTCCCTGGCACTCGATTTTTGTTGCGCGGATCGCGCATGGGGCAAGAGTGAAAGAAAACCCCGCCAAACCAGGAAAAACCGTTGCGCGCCAGTTTTGCTCAGAGCATCCGCAGGAGTTGCGGGGTCGGCCAGCCATCGGCGGGCAGACCAAGCTGGGCCTGCACATCCTGCACAGCGGCACGGGTATTCGCGCCAAGGATGCCGTCAATCCCGCCCACATCGAAGCCGCGCTGGGTCAGGCGTTGCTGCAACTGGCGCATCTGGTCCTGATTGAGCCCGGTTTCGGGATTGCCGGCCTGATAGACAGGTGCGCCCTGCAGCCGGGTCGCGAAATAGGCGGCCGTGGTGACATAGATGAAGCTCTGGTTCCACTCGAACAGCGTGCGGTAATTATGGAACACCATGAAGGCCGGGCCACGATGCCCCTGCGGCAGGATGATCGAGGCCTGCAGATTGCCCGAGGGCAGGTTGCCATGGGTGGGCCGGATCCCCATCTGCGCCCATTCGCTGACCGGGCGCTCGGTGCGCAGGCCCGACTGGCGCAGGTCAAACCCTTGCGGCAGGGCGATTTCATGCATCCATGGCTCATTCATACGCCAGCCCTTGGCGCGCAGCATGGAGGCACCGGACATGATCGAATCCGCCACCGATCGGCGCAGGTCGATCTGCCCGTCGCCATCGCCGTCAACTGCGTGGTTGATGATATCCGAGGGCAGTTTCTGCACCATGCCGATCTCGCCCGCCCATGCGCCCTGCATGGTGCGCGGGTCCAGATCGCCGCGGCGGTGCATCTCCAGCGCGGCAAAGACCTGCGGGCGGAACAGTTCCGGGCGGCGGCAGTCATGGGCCAGCGTGACCAGCGCATTCACCGTGTTGAAATCGCCCTGATTGGCCCCGAAATCAGTCTCGAACGCCCAGAAGGCCAGCAGGATGCCGGGCTGCACGCCATATTGGCCCAGCGCACGGTCGAATATGGCGCGATGCCGGTCGAAATTCGCGCGGGCCGTGTTCATGCGGTTCTGCGAAATCAGCGCGCGCGAGAAATCGAGGAAAGGGCGCTGAAAGATACCCTGCCGCCGGTCGGCATTGATCACCGCCTGATTGAATTGCACGCCGCGAAAGAAATTATCCACCAATGCCCGGTCATAGCCGCGTTGCACGGCCTCTGACCGCAGCCCGTCCACGAATGTCCCGAAATTGCCGCCGCAATTCTGGGCACTCGCCGCGCTGCCCAGCCCGAGAAAAAGCCCTGTCGCCAGAATGGAGAAGATACGCATACTGCCCTCATCACAATGATTTTCCGGCACGTTATCGCAAGCGCAGGGCTTGGGGAATCGCTTTTCCGTGATGAGGGCAGGACTTGTGGGTCAGAGCGCTGCGCGCCCATGCGGCGCCATGAAATCGAGCACCGGATTGATCGGGATGATCCGGTTGGGGTTAATCGTGTCATGGCTGTAGTGATAATGCCGCACGATATGGTCCAGATTGACTGTCTCTGCGACGCCCGGATGCTGATACAACTCGCGCGTATAGGCCCAGAGCGCCGGGTAATCCGTGATCCGGCGGCGGTTGCATTTGAAATGCAGGTGATAGACGCTGTCGAAGCGCACCAGCGTCGTGAAAAGCCGCCAATCGGCCTCGGTCAGCCGGTCGCCCACAAGGTAGCGCTGGCCTGACAGCCGTTCTTCCAGCCAGTCGAGCGCGTCGAAAAGCGGTCCGACGGCTTTGTCATAGGCGTCCTGCGTGGTGGCAAATCCGGATTTGTAGACGCCGTTATTCACCTCGTCATAGATCCGCGCATTCACCTCATCGATCTCGCTGCGCAGGGCTGCGGGGTAATAATCGGCGCTGTTTCCGGTCAGATCGTTGAAGGCGGAATTGAACATCCGGATGATCTCGGCGCTCTCATTCGAGACAATCGTTCCGCGCGTCTTGTCCCACAGAACCGGCACTGTCACCCGGCCTGAAATCTTCGGGTCGGCGCGGGTATAGACCTCGCGCATGAACGCCGCGCCATGCAGCCGGTCGCCAGTCGCGCCGTCGAAATCCGTGGCAAAGGTCCAGCCTTCGTCAAGCATGTCAGGATGCACGACCGAGACATCGATCAGCCCCTCCAGCCCTTTGAGCGCGCGAAATATCAGCGTGCGATGCGCCCAGGGGCAGGCCAGCGAGACATAGAGATGATAGCGCCCGGCCTCGGCCTTGAAGCCCCCCTCGCCCGACGGGCCTGCGCTGCCATCCGCCGTCACCCAGTTGCGGAATTTCGAGGTGTCGCGCTTGAACGCGCCCCCGGTCTTTGCCGTGTCATACCATTCCTTTGACCATTCGCCATCGATAAGTCGGCCCATTTCAAACACTCCTTTTTTCCTTGCCCATGATGTGATCGTGAAAGCCCTCAAGGGCAAGTTGCGCAGATGCGCAGGGGCTGTGCGCAAGGGTTTGACACGGCAGCGATACGGATTAGCACTCACCACAAGGGTCGGGCCCCGATCCAATAATCAAGACGAGGGTATCGCAGATACATGCAGACAGGTAATTTTCTCTATGCGCCGCGCTGGGTCAAGGTCTCGGCGCTTGTGGTTCTGAGCTTTGCGCTTCTGATCGCACTGGTTGTCGTCATCTATTATGTGCGACTGGACGGCAATGACAGTCTGATCCTTGTCGCGGTCTCGCTCGGGCAGGTCGCGGCCTCTGGCCTGGTTATCGCACTGATTGTCTTTTTCTCGCAACGCGATGCGGATCTGAAACTGCTCAGGATGCGGATTCAGGATTTCCTGCTGGTCGCCTTTCCCAAGGGCCTTGCTGCGCTCGATTGCGCAGACCCCAAGGAAGTCGAGTGGCGCCCCGGCCAAGGTGCCAAACTGCGCGACCTGCTGCGCCAGCCCATGGAGTCGAATGTCACGATGCGGCTGAGATATGTGCCCGACAGCGTCGGGTGCTGGTATCTGGTGACGGCACGCGGGCGCGAATTGACCTTGCACGCGCAGGTCAATGTGGGCGAGGTCATCCTGTCTCTCTATCTTCCGGCGCGCGATTCATCCGAATTCGAGACAATGCGCGAGAATATGCGCTGGGGCCTGAGCCGTCTCGAGGGCGTGAGCGGATACCGTGTCGACTGGCATTACAGCACCGAATCATTCGATGGCAGGCCTTATGCGATCGCATTCCTGACCAAGGATTTCGGGCTGGATTTCCTGGACGACAACCGCCGCCAGCTATTCGTGATCAATGACCTGACCCTGAACCTGCGCGGCCTGATGAATGACGCCATCAAGAAAGACTACCCGCTCTCCTATCGTGATCTTGAGGTTCTGGAAAAAGGCTGATCCGCTTTACTGCAGATCACCAAAGGCGCGCTGCAACCTTGCGACAGCGTCCTTGATCACGGATCGGGGCGCGCCCAGGTTGAAACGCAGCCAGGTCTCGCCGCCAGAGCCGAAAGTGGGGCCATGATTGGCGGCGATCCCGGCACCCTGTTCCACGCGGGCGGTGAATTCGGCACGCGCCATGCCTGTGGCGCTGAAATCCACCCAGGCCAGATAGGTGGACTCCAGTGCCATCGAGCGCAGCCCCGGAATCTTGTGAATACCTGCGTCAAACACCTGCCGGTTACCATCGAGATAGGTGCAAAGCGCATCGACCCATGTAGCACCTTCGGGCGAATAGGCGGCCTGCACGGCAGCCGGTCCGAAGGAATTGGGCGAAATGCCGAAAGCCGCCATCGTGCCTGCGAATTGCCGGCGCAGGCTTGGGTCCGCGATGATGACATTGCCGCAATGCGTGCCCGCCAGATTGAAGGTCTTGGAGGCCGCGGTCAGCATCACCAGCCGGTCTGAGATGTCAGGCGCGGCAACCGGCATCGGGATATGGTGCTGCCCCGGCATCAGCAGGTCATGATGGATTTCGTCCGAGACGAGCAGCAGGTCATGGCGTGCGCAGAATGCGGCCAGCGCGCGCAGCTCTTCGGCGCTCCAGACCCGCCCGCCGGGGTTATGCGGTGAGCACAGGATCACCATGCGGGTTTTCGCGTCGATCAGCGTATCGGCGGCATCGAGATCCATCTCGTAGCGCCCCTCGCGGATCAGCAGCGGGGCCTCGACCACGCGTCGCCCGGCGGCCGCGATTGTGCGCGCAAAAGCATGATAAACCGGGGTGAACAGCACCACCCCATCCCCCGGCGCGGTCCAGGTCTGCAGGCACAGCCCCACGGCATTGACCAGCCCATGCGTGGTGAAGATATGGCCGGGATCGACCTGCCAGCCGTGACGGTTTTCCATCCACCAGCAGATCGCCGCGCGGTAAGCGTCATCCGGCCCGCCATAGCCATAGATCCCGTGGTTAAGCAGATCCTGCAGCGCGTCCTGCACACAGGCGGGCGGGCGGAAATCCATATCGGCGACCCACATCGCGATGCCGTCATCAGAGGACACGCCATAGCGCGCTTCCATCGCGTCCCATTTCATGCAGCCTGTGCCGCGCCGCTCGATGATCTGGTCGAAATTCATCGCTGTCTCCGTTTTGCGGCCCAAGCTGACGCGGTGCAGGCGCGGGTGCAAGGCCAAAAGCCCATTGAACGGCGCTTTGGCTTGGCTTACATCGCTGGCCATGAGCATCAAACCGATCCTGATCCACCCTGACCCGCGTCTCAAGAAGCTTTGCGCGCCGATCGAGGGCGTTTCGCCTGAAATCGGCAAGCTGGCCGAGGATATGCTGGAAACCATGTATGACGCGCCGGGCGTCGGGCTGGCCGCGCCGCAGGTGGGCGTGCTCAAACGCCTGTTCGTGATGGATTGCGTCAAGGAAGAGGGTGCCGATCCCCGACCGCTGGTGCTGATCAACCCCGAGATTGTCGCAACCTCGGAGGAAACCAACACCTATGAGGAAGGCTGCCTGTCGATCCCCGAGCACTACGCCGAAGTGACGCGACCCAAAAGCGTGACGATGCGCTGGATCGGGCTGGACGGGAAACTGCAGGAAGAGGAATTCGACGGTCTTTGGGCGACCTGCGCGCAGCATGAGCTGGACCATCTGAACGGCAAGCTGTTTATCGATCATCTGGGCGCGATCAAGCGCGGGATGATCACGCGCAAGATGGTCAAGTTCAAACGCGATCAGGCGCGCGGGTGAGCGTCCGGCCCTGCATCCCCTGGCCCGACATGCGCCTGCGCGCGGTGGCCGAACCCGTGCAGGCGATCACGGATGATATCCGCGCAATCTGGGCGGACATGATCGACACGATGGAGGCGATGCCGGGGGTGGGGTTGGCCGCGCCCCAGATCGGGGTGATGCTGCGTCTTGCGGTGGTGGATGCGTCCGAGGAGCGGGGGCAGGCGGTGCGCATGGCCAATCCGGAAATCCTGCATGAAAGCGTGAAGCTACGCGCGCATGACGAGGCCAGCCCCAATCTGCCCGGCGTCTGGGCAAAGATCGAGCGGCCCCGCGCGGTGACTGTGCGCTTCCTCAATGCCGATGGTGCGCTGGAGGACCGGGATTTCGTAAGCCTCTGGGCGACCTCTGTGCAGCACCAGATCGACCATCTGAACGGGCGGATGTATTTTGATCATCTGAGCAAGACCCGCCGTGACATGCTCTTGCGCCGCGCCCGTAAGGTGCGTCAATGACGCACCCTACCCGCCGTCTGCGCGTGATCTTCATGGGGACGCCCGATTTCGCGGTTGCCGCCCTCGATGCGATTCATGCCGACCATGATGTGATCTGCGTCTATACCCAGCCACCGCGCCCTGCAGGCCGGGGCAAGCACCCCCGCCCGACCCCGGTGCATCAGCGCGCCGAGGCGCTTGGCCTGCCTGTCCGCCACCCGCTCAGCCTGAAATCGCCCGAGGCCCAGGCCGAATTTGCTGCGCTGCAAGCCGATGTCGCAGTGGTCGTGGCCTATGGGCTGATCCTGCCGCAGCCCGTGCTCGATGCGCCGCGCCATGGCTGTTTGAATATCCATGCCTCGCTCCTGCCGCGCTGGCGCGGCGCGGCGCCGATCCAGCGTGCGATCATGGCGGGGGATGCGGAAACCGGTGTCTGCATCATGCAGATGGAGGCAGGGCTCGATACCGGGCCGGTGCTGCTGCGTGACGCGACCCCGATCACCGAAGCGGACACAGCAGCCCATCTGCATGACCGCCTGTCGCAGATGGGGGCGCAGCTGATCCGCGAAGCGCTTGCCCGGATCGACAGCTTGCCGCCCGCCCCGCAGCCCGAGACCGGCGTGACCTATGCCGCCAAGATCGACAAGGCCGAGGCGCGGGTGGACTGGACCCGCCCGGCCGAAGAGATCGCGCGCCAGATCCAGGGGCTCTCGCCCTTTCCGGGCGCTTGGTGTGAGACCCCTTTCGGTCGGTTGAAGCTGCTCGATGCGCGCGCGGTCGCAGGGCAGGGCAGGCCGGGCGAAGTGCTGGCGGATCTGACTGTGGCTTGCGGCGACGGCGCTGTCACGCTGATCAGGGTTCAGCGTGAAGGCAAACGGGCGATGTCTGCCGAAGAGTTGCTGCGCGGGACCTCCGATCTGTCAGGCGCTGTGTTCACGTAAGGTGCGTGCTTGGCACGCACCCTGCAAAACGAAACACAATATTCTATTATTTGCATTTGTTGATTTGTTGTGGTACCCGCTCCATGTTCTCAAACCGGAGTGTATCCCATGACTATCGACCGTGCTGTGCTTGCTTTCGCCGGGGTGATGGTGCTGATCAGCGTCGTGCTGACCGCCTATGTCTCGCCGCTCTTCATCTGGTTCACCGTGTTCATCGGCCTGAATATGTTCCAGTCCGCCTTCACCGGTCTTTGCCCGGCTGCGATAATTTTCCGCAAGCTTGGCCTGCGGGATTGCGCAACCGCCGCCTGAGGCCAATCGACGCCAGGAAAAAGGGGCAGTGCGCCATGCGCCTGCCCCTTTTTACATTCCTTTGCCCAACCAAGACGTCAGACGGCTTTCTTCAGCGCCTCGACCAGATCCGTGCGCTCCCAGGAAAACCCGCCATCCGACTCGGGCTTGCGCCCGAAATGCCCGTAAGCTGCCGTCCGCGCATAGATCGGGCGGTTCAGCCCCAGATGCTCGCGAATGCCCCGCGGTGTCAGGTCCATCACCTGCGTCACGGCGCGCTCGATCACCTCATCGGCCACCTGGCCCGTGCCATGGGTGTCGACATAGATCGACAGCGGTTTGGCCACCCCGATCGCATAGGAAATCTGCAAGGTGCAGCGCTGCGCCATTCCGGACGCGACCACATTCTTCGCCAGATAGCGCGCCGCATAAGCTGCCGAGCGGTCCACCTTGGTCGGATCCTTGCCTGAAAACGCCCCGCCGCCATGCGGGGCAGCCCCGCCATAAGTGTCCACGATGATCTTGCGCCCGGTCAGACCCGCATCGCCATCCGGACCGCCGATGACGAAAGTGCCTGTGGGGTTCACCCACCATTCGGTCTTGTCGGTCAGCCAGTCCGAGGGCAGAACCTCGCGGATATAGGGTTCCACAATGGCGCGGATATCATCCGAGGACTGGTCCTCATGCGCATGCTGGGTTGAAAGCACAAGCTGCGTCACCTCGACCGGTTTGCCGCCCTCGTAGCGCAGCGAAAGCTGCGATTTCGCATCCGGGCGCAGGCTGGGGGCCGCCCCGGATTTGCGCGCTTCGGCCAGCCGGTTCAGAATCGCATGGGCATACTGGATGGGTGCCGGCATCAGGTCAGGTGTGTCATCGACCGCATAGCCGAACATGATCCCCTGATCGCCCGCGCCGTCGCGGTCCACGCCCTGCGCGATATGGGCGGATTGCTCATGCAGGAAATTCAGCACATGGCAGGTGTTCCAGTGGAACTTGTCCTGTTCATAGCCGATATCCTTGATGCAATCGCGCGCGATCTGCGGGATGCGGCCCATGTAATCCTTCAGCCGCTCGGGGTCCGACAGGCCAACCTCGCCGCCGATCACCACCAGCGAGGATGTGGCAAAGGTCTCGCAGGCCACGCGGGCATTCGCTTCCTCGCTCAGAAGCGCGTCCAGAACTGCGTCGGAGATCCGGTCGCAGACCTTGTCCGGGTGCCCCTCGGACACGGATTCCGACGTGAAAATATAGTTATCTCTGGCCATCCTGATCCTGCCCGCTCGGGGCGCTGCGGCCTGTCGAAAGCAGGTCGCGCGCCAGTCTGAAAAACTGCCCGACCCCTTAGCAAGAAGCCCGCAAAGCTACAAGCAGGTGAGGTTGAGCCGGTCAATTTGTCTCGCGGGTCAGAGGTTGCAGGAAGCTCAGCACCTGTGGCCCCAGATATTCGACGATCAGTTTCACCCCTTCTGCATTGGGATGGATGTGGTCATCCTGCATCAGATCGTTGAAACTGGCCCCGGCCTCGGCCTTTTCGGTCATCGGTGCCATGAAATTCGGCACCAGCGGCAGATCAAACTGTCCGGCAAGGTCAATATACATGCGCTCGAAGGCCAGTTTGAATTCTGGCCCGTAATTCCCCGGCGCAGGCAGGCCGATCAGCATCGCCGGGATGCCTTCGCGTTCCAGCCGCGTCAGGATAGCTTCCAGATTTTCGCGACTGGCCGCCGGGCTGAGCCCGCGCAGCAGATCATTCCCGCCCAATGTGACCAGCATCGCATCGACCGGCTCGGACAGGGTCCAGTCCATTCGCGACAGCCCGCCTGCGGTCGTGTCGCCTGACACGCCGGCATTGATCACCTCGACTTCCAGCCCGTTTTCCTGCAGCCAGCCCTGCAGTTGCGGCACGAACCCGTCATCAGCAGGCAGCCCATAGCCCTGCGTGAGGCTGTCGCCAAGCGCCACAAGCCGCAGCGTATCAGCGCTGACAGGTGCGACGGAAATACCCAGAGCGAGCGTTATTGCCCCGAGCGCCGCAGCGCAGCGGTTGCCTGCGCGCCGTGCGGCCCCATATGCTGGGGCAAGTGATGTGAAAAGGACAGACTGAATGACGGACATGGTTCTCTCACTGAAAGATGTGGGGCTGACGCTGCAGGGCAATGCCGGGCCGGTGACGATCCTGCGCGATATCACGCTCGATATCACCAAAGGCGAGACTGTGGGGCTGATCGGGCCGTCCGGGTCGGGCAAATCCTCGCTCCTCATGCTGATGGGCGGGCTGGAGCGCGCCACAGGTGGGGCGGTCATGGCGATGGGCCATGACCTGACCACCCTGGGCGAAGATGCGCTGGCCCGGTTTCGTCGTCAACATATGGGGGTGGTGTTTCAGTCTTTCCACCTGATTCCCACAATGACCGCGCTTGAAAACGTCGCGACCCCGCTGGAACTGGCAGGTCGGCGCGATGCGTTCGAGCGCGCCGAAGAGGAATTGCGCGCCGTGGGGCTGGGCCACCGGCTGGACCATTACCCGGCGCAGATGTCCGGGGGCGAGCAACAGCGCGTGG
>SKRP01000142.1 GCA_007118445.1 Natronohydrobacter sp. | reverse complement strand
GCGCAGGCGGGCTTGCAGGTGACTGTGCTCGACGCTCTGCCGCGCGAAACCCGCGCCGCGCCCGAATTTGACGGTCGCGCCTATGCGCTGGCGCTGGGGTCAAGTCGCGTGCTGAGCGCGCTGGGGGTCTGGGACAGCGTCGCGGATCACGCCCAACCCATCGAACAGGTCAAGGCCAGTGACGGGCGCGCAGGCGAAGGCGCGGCACCTTTCTTCCTGCATTTCGACGCCGCCGAGCTGGAAGAAGGCCCGATGGGTCACATGCTCGAAGACCGTTTCCTGCGCGGCGCATTGCTTGATGCGATGGAGCGTACGCCAGCGATCACCCATCGTCCCGGCGCAAGGGTCATCGCGCAGGATACCAGCGCACGCGGCGCGCAGGTCACGCTGGAGGACGGCAGCACCTTGCGCGCGCGCCTGCTGATCGGCTGCGACGGGCGCGACAGCGGCACTGCACAGCGCGCGGGCATCCGCCGCAGCGGCTGGGATTACGGCCAGACCGCGCTGGTCTGCGCCATTGATCACGCCCTGCCGCATCAGGGCATTGCGCATCAGTTCTTCATGCCTGCCGGACCGCTCGCGATCCTGCCCCTGCCCGGCAACCGCTCTTCCATCGTCTGGAGCGAGGCGACGGCCACCGCCCAAGCCATCCATGCGCTGGATGACGCCGCCTATCTGGACGCCCTGCGCCCGCGTTTCGGCGATTTTCTGGGTGAAGTCGGGCTAGCGGGCCGACGCTATGCCTATCCCCTGAAACTGACCATCGCCAACAGTTTCATCGCGCCCCGCCTGGCCCTCGTCGGCGATGCCGCGCATGGGATGCACCCGATTGCCGGACAGGGCTTCAATTTCGGCCTGCGCGATGTGGCAGCATTAGCCGAGGTCGTGACCCTCGCCGCACGGCGCGGCGAGGATATCGCCGCGCCCCTCGTGCTGGAACGCTACCAGCAATGGCGGCGCTTCGACACGATGCTGATGGCGGTGGGCACAGATAGCGTGAACCGGCTGTTTTCCAATGACAACGCGCTCTTGCGCGGGCTGCGCGATCTGGGCATGGGCGCTGTTTCTGCCATCCCGGCCCTGCGCCGGGGCTTCATGCGCGAAGCCGCCGGGCTGACTGGTGATCTGCCGCGCCTGATGCGCGGAGAGCGGGTCTGACCTCCCCTGCCCCGGCAGCAGCTCACACCCTTGTGACAGTCCACACTGCACAAAACCCGCGCATCCGCCGTAATGTTCCCATGTGAGCAACCGGAGACCACAATGACCCTGCGCGCCCTGACCCTTGCCCTGTGCACCTTTTTCGCCAGCCTGACCCAGGTGGCGGCTCAATCCACCCAGACCGCCCTTGTCGCCGGGGGCTGTTTCTGGTGCGTCGAATCCGATTTCCGCCGGGTGCAGGGCGTCACCGATGTCCGCGTCGGCTTTGCCGGGGGCACCACGCCGAGCCCGACCTATGATGATGTCGCGCGCGGGCGCACGGATCATCTGGAGGTCACGGAAATCACCTTCGATCCGGGCCAGATCAGCTACCGGCAAATCCTCGACCTGTTCCTGCGCTCGGTCGATGTGCTGGATGATGGCGGCCAGTTCTGCGACCGGGGCGCGCATTACACGACCGCGATTTTCGCAACACCGGCCCAAAGGCCGACAGCACAAGCCGCGATCCAAACGGCCGAAGCCGAGCTTGGCCAGCCCATTGTCACCCCGCTGCGCGACATGGCCACTTTCTACCCGGCAGATGATTTCCACCAGAATTACGCCAATTCCACCGAGCGCACGCTGACCCGCTTCGGCTGGGTCGAGCGCCGCGACGCCTATCAGCGCTACCGTCAGGCCTGCGGTCGCGACCAGCGCGTGCGCGAACTCTGGGGCGCGTCAGCCGCTTTCGCCAAGTAAGGCCATGATCTCGGACAGGGCGGGCATTGCCGCAGCCGTGCCCGGACGCGACACCTGCAGCGCCGCAGCCGCAGCCGCAAAACGCATCGCCTCTTCCGGCACAGCACCGCGATCCAGCGCCGCAGCCAGCGCACCCGCGAAACAATCCCCGGCCCCGGTCGTATCCACCACCTTGACCGGCAGGGCCGGCACATGGATCGCATCCATCCCGCGCGAGCTCCAGCTCGCCCCCTCCGCCCCGCGCGTGACCACGACATTCGACACTGGCAGATCCTCAAACGCCACGCCCAGCGCCGCCTGCAATTGCGCGGCTTCGACCGCATTCATCACCAGCGTATTGACGAAAGGCATCACCGCCTGCACAGCATCGAGATCGAAAGGCGCGGCAGAATAAACCACATCCATGCCCAGCCCCAGCGCCGCCTCGGCAATCTCGGCCTGATGCGCGGTTTCATTCTGGATCAGAAGGATATCATCCAACTCGACCCCATCCAACGCCGCCATTGCTGCCTCCAGCGACAGTGCGCGATTGGCCCCCGGACACAGGACGATGCTGTTCTCCCCCTCCGGCTCGACCATGATCACAGCATGGCCTGTCGGCCCCTCCAGCTGCTGCACGCCCCGGCAATCGACGCCTGCCACTTCCAGACCGGCCAGCGCCGCAGCGCCATCTGACCCCACCGCCCCGATATGCCGCACCTTTGCCCCGGCCCGCGCCGCCGCCACCGACTGATTGGCCCCCTTGCCGCCCAGCGCGCTGCGATAGCCCCGCGCCGCAAGCGTCTCGCCCGGTGCTGGCAGATGCGGCAGCGTATAGACGTGATCAATATTGATCGACCCGAAACACCAGACTGCCATGCCCATTTCTCCTGCCTGCATATGGGCGGCAGAATGGCACTCTGCCCCGCCCCTGTCGAGCCTCTCCCCACAGCTTTCATCTTGCCGAAAATACTCCGGGGGTGAAACCGGCCTGTCAGGGCCGGTGAGGGGGCAGCGCCCCCTTTCCCCCGCCTGCCCCTTTCGCTAGTTTCGCGCAAACGCGCAGACAGGGACGGATACCAGCGTGACCACCATCACCCCCATGATGCAGCAATATCTCGCGGTGAAATCCCAACACCCCGACGCGCTTCTGTTCTACCGCATGGGCGATTTCTACGAGCTGTTCTTCGACGATGCCGTCGCCGCCGCGCAG
>SKRP01000302.1 GCA_007118445.1 Natronohydrobacter sp. | reverse complement strand
GACCATGCAGCATGGGTGACTCCTATGACTCCATCTCGGTCGAAACCTAAGAGATTCAGAGCCGCGAGCATATGGTTTGCGGTGCGTTGCCAATCCTGTTCATAGTCATTGATCATTGAGCCAACGGCGGGAGGCTTTTTCAGTTTCGTCGCCAGAGCGTCGATTTCGGCAAAGGCTTTAGGCGTGTTGAGATCGTCGCAGAGCGCTTCGAGTATCGGCGACGCGGCTGGTAGTTTGAAGGAAGACCAAGGTCGCTTCAGCAGCTCGTCGTCGCGCCCAATTGCATGTAACCAGCCGTCGAGGCGTGTGGCACCTGCCTCAATATGTGAACGTGAGGAGTCGACGGGAGCACGATAGTGTGCTTCTAGCAATCGAAGCCTAATCGCCGGCCCAATATTGACGATAGCAAATTCGTTATCGTATTCTGAGATCAGATCCCGCACGGTAAAGAAATTGCCCAAGCTCTTGGACATCTTCTTGCCCTCGACCTGCACCATCTCGTTATGCAGCCAAAACTTCGCAAACCCCGAATCCGGATGCGCACAGCACGACTGCGCGATCTCATTCTCATGATGCGGGAATTGCAGGTCGATTCCGCCGCCATGAATGTCGAACGAATGGGGGTGAGCAAGCGCATTTTCGTTTAGACGCCCCTCTGTTAAGGGTTTCTTCCACAAAAGATCATCCGCCATCGCCGAACACTCGATATGCCACCCCGGACGCCCCCGCCCCCAGGGGCTCTCCCAGCCCGGTTCCTCCGCGTTTGAGGGCTTCCACAAGACGAAATCCATCGGATCACGCTTGTAGGGCGCCACCTCCACCCGCGCGCCCGCGATCATGTCATCGACCGACCGCCCCGAAAGCCTGCCATACTCGGGATAGGAGCGCACGTCGAACAGCACATGGCCCTCAGCGGCATAGGCATGGCCCCTGGCCACCAGCCCCTCGATCATGCCCACCATCTGCCCGATGAACTCGGTCGCGCGCGGCTCCTGATCGGGCCGCAAAGCCCCCAGCGCGTCCATATCGGCATGATACCAGCTAATCGTCTCATCCGTCAGCGCACGGATAATGTCATTGAGCGCACGGCCATCACCCGCTTCCTGCATCTCTCGCGCGCGCGCGTTGATCTTGTCATCGACATCAGTGAAATTGCGCACATAGGTCACATGCTCCGCGCCATAGACATGGCGCAGCAACCGATAGAGCACATCGAACACCACCACAGGCCGCGCATTGCCCAAATGCGCGCGGTCATAGACCGTGGGGCCACAGACATACATCCGCACATTTTCAGCGTCCAAAGGCGCGAAAGCCTCTTTCCGGCGGGTGCGGGAATTGTGCAGGCGGATCTCGGTCATGGCGTCCTCGTCAGGGCGGGTGGCCCGGCGGAAGGTGCTGTCAGACAGAAGAGAATGCCAAAAGACCGACCGCCGGGAAACTCAGCGGCAAATGCAGCAGGTGATGATGCAGGTCAAGGTCTTCATGCGCGTGACACTAACCGCAAACCCCGCGCCCTGCCAAGCGCAAAAGATAAGCCCGCGCCCTCGGGAGGAAGGGCACGGGCAGGCAAGGGCGGCGTGATACCGGGAGGAGCAGCCACCGCCCTGTTCGCAGAGCTGGCTTTACGCTTCGGCAGATTTGCCGCGCAGCAGCGATTGCACGACATAGACCAGGATCGCGAAACCCACGGCCCCGGCCACAAACACGCCCAGAAGCACGATCCAGTCAATCGGCCCGCCAATATCGGCAAAACCCGAATTGGTCATCACCATCACGAACCAGACCGCCGCCGCGCCACCAAAGGGCATCGACAGCTGCGCCAGCAGGAATTTGCGCATCGACAGCGACCGGTCCCGGATCAGCACATAAACCCACGCAGCCGTAATCGCGACCGCGACCGCGACCATGGTCCAGAACAGCCCGCGCCCGAAGATTTCCTCGAACACGGCCAGAATTGTCATCAGGCTGAATTCTTCCATTCTCTCATCCTTTCACAGGGCTTTCATCTTGCCCGAAATACTCGCGGGGGAGGCCGGTCGCAGACCGGACGGGGGCGGCAGCCCCCTGCGCCCCGCTCAGATCAGGCCCGACCGCGCAGCATGGCGTTATAGGTGGCTTTCAAGGCGACTTCCTTCATCAGCCAGGAAATCCACAGCTCTTCCAGCGGCGCGATCAGGCCGGGGAAGGATGGGGTCAGATTGTCCTGGTAGTCGAATTCAACCAGCATCGCGCGCCCGACCCGCGTGATCAGCGGGCAGGAGGTATAGCCGTCATAAAGCCGCCTGCCCTCGCGCCCGGCGATCTCGGCGACCAGATGATCCTCGATCACTGGCACATGGAATTTCACACTGGCCGCAGTCTTGCCCTTGGGCACCCCGTTGATATCGCCGATGCCAAAGACATTGGCATAGCGCGCATGACGCAGGGTCTGGGTGTCGACCTCGATCCAGCCCTGATCGACCCAGCGATCCGCCCAGGCCAGTCCTGAGTCGCGGATCACCTGCGGGGCGCGCTGCGGCGGGATCACATTGATGAAATCCCAGTTATCCGTCACCTCACCCTCGGGCGTGGTATAGGTCGCGGTCTTCGCGCCAAGATCGATGCCTTTGAGCACATGCTGATAGCGATAGGTGATGTCGCGCTCATCCATGATCTGGCGGACGCGGTGATGGATCACCGGCACCCCGAACAGGTTCTGCGCCTGCGCATTATAGATGAACTCGCATTTCGCGCGATTGCCCTTGGTGGTGGCGATATCTTCACCAAGGAAACAGATCTTCACTGGCGCGCCTGCGCATTTCATCTCGGTCGCCGGACGCCCGAACAGCCCGACGCCACCTTCATCGGTGAACTTGTCCAGCGCGTGCCAGCTCTTTTCCGCCAGTTCCGGGCTCGCATAATGCGCTGAAATGCCGGTTTCCGGGCCGACCATCGACAGATCGAAGCCCTCGACCGCGTCCCAGTCGAGCGTCAGCCCTGTCGCGACGATCAGATAATCATACTCGATCCGCTGCCCGCCTGTGGTGGTGACGCGATTGGCCTCGGGGTCCAGTTCGGCGGCGTATTCATTGATGAAGGTCACGCCGCGCGGCAGCCATTGCTCGGTCGAAGAGACCGCATAATCTGCCTTGCGCAGCCCGGCCGCTACCAGCGTGAAGCCAGGCTGATACCAATGCTCGGCCCGCCCGTCGAGCACAGTGATCTGCGCCCCCTCAAGCCGCTCGGACAGACGATTGGCCATCGCAGCTCCGCCAGCGCCTGCGCCCATGATCAGGATGCGGGCATTGGTGCGCGTGGCCTCGGCCTTGCCCGGACCGAGCGTCAGCGCAGCGCCCCCGGCAGCAGCAAGCCCCAGAAATCCCCGGCGACTGGCGGTCAGTTGATCAAGTTTGGTCATCGGGGCCTCTCTTTTCCTCCGGCATACATATGTTCACAATCTCATATACTAATTTTACCATCCTTGATCCATGTCAAATCCGCAGCTTTCGACCTGCTGCGACAAAATAGCCCGGCAAGACCAGCCGAGGATTGATCCGGATCAAGGAAATCAAGCGCGTGCGGAAAAATAATGAACATCAGCAGAAAACATTTTTGCCGCATCTCCCATTCGCCGCAGCGAGGAAACAGCCATGCGACTGACCACCCGAACGAATCTGGCCCTGCGCACCCTGATGTTCTGCGCTGTCAACAAGGACAGCCTCGTGCGCAAGCAGGATGCCGCAAAAGCCGTCAATGCCTCGGAAAACCATCTGGCGCAGGTCATCAACAAACTGGGCCAGGAAGGCTTCATCGTCACCCAGCGCGGGCGGCATGGCGGGTTTCATCTGGCCCGTGCAGCGTCTTCGATCAGCGTCGGCGAAGTGTTCCGCGCATTCGAATCCGGCCTGCCCTTCATCGAGTGTTTCTCGACCAACAATACCTGCCCGCTCAAGGCGCATTGCGTGATGCGCCCGCACCTGTCGCGCGCGGTCGAAGCTTTCTATGCGGCGCTCGATGAGGTCTATCTGTCGGAACTCGTCGAATGCAATTCCGGGCTGCAGGCGATCCTGAACATGGAAGCCCCGCGCTTTTCGGCCAGTTGCAACCCGGACCGGGCCGGGGCATCGACCCCGCAAACACCCACCAGGCTTGCGCCTGTCTGACCCTGTGCGGCGCTGCGTATCCCGCAGCTCACGAAGCTGTTATGCCCCTGCGCGAAACTCCCGGCGGGTCGTCTCCGTTACTGCTGCGTGACCCGACAGGGTCGTGCAACAAGGAGACTGAACATGAAGCCTCTTGCGTTTTCCGCAATCCTCGCCGGTGCCATGGCCGCCCCTGCCCTGTCTGATACGGCAATTGGCCTTGCAGGCGACCGGACCCTCGTCATGATCGATCTGACCAGCGGTCAGGTCACAGGGATGCAGGAACTCGATTACAATGGCCGACTGCTCGGCATCGATTACCGCAACGCCACGGGCGGGCTGATCGGCGTGACCGAAGCGTTCGAAGTGGTCGCGATTGACCCAACGGACGGCTCCTGGGATCTGATCGTCGCGATGAGCCAGGGCATGGAGATTGCCGAAGGCGCTCCGGTGATCGTCGATATCAACCCGGTCCCGGATGCGCTGCGTTTCATGTCAGGGACAACCAATCACCGGATCAATCTGACCAGCGGTGAGGCCTTCGTTGATGGCGATCTGCATTTCGAAGATGCGTCCATGGGCACGCCTATGGTCGCAGGCACGGCCTATACCAATAACATCGGCAGCCCGGACTCGACGGCCATGTTCAACATTGATCAGGAACGCAACGCCCTGTTGCGCCAGACCGCACCCAATGACGGCACCAATGAAATGGTGGGCGAGCTGGGGGTCATGCTGGACGGCCCGATCGCCTTCGATATCTCGACCGATGCCGAAAGCATGAATACAGGCTGGCTCTATGCCAATGGGCAGATCCACACGATCTCGCTCGAAACCGGCATGATCAGCAATTCCTGGGATATCGCGGGGCTCGATGTCGTGCTGCGGGACATGACCGTGATGGCGGCGACAGAGTGATCCGGCCTCAGCCCGCGACGCTTCGCGCGGCCTGAATGAACGCCCTGATGCGCGCCGGGTCTTTCACGCCCGGCGCGCTTTCCACACCGGATGAGACATCGACCTGCCGCGCACCGGTCAGGCGCATGGCCTCGGCCACATTCGCGGGGGTCAACCCGCCTGCCAGCATCCAGGGCCGCGACCAGTCCCGCCCCGCGATCAGCCGCCAGTCAAAGGCCAGACCATTGCCGCCCGGCAGATCGGCCCCTTTCGGCGGTTTGGCATCCAGCAGGATCTGATCGGCAACACTCATGTAGCGGTCCAGCTCTGCCAGATCCGCGCGCTCGGCCACACCCACCGCTTTCATCACCGGCAGA
Organism: Natronohydrobacter sp.; assembly: GCA_007118445.1. Taxonomy (GTDB): domain Bacteria; phylum Pseudomonadota; class Alphaproteobacteria; order Rhodobacterales; family Rhodobacteraceae; genus Roseinatronobacter. Next base: position 6,098 of record SKRP01000302.1, on the reverse strand, counting down.
CCATGACGCGCCCGGATCGCAGCGACCCGTTCAGGCGACTCGTGGCCATGCAATTGCAGCATATCGATCGGAACAGAAGCCAGCAACGCATCAAGAAAAGCATCATCCGCATCAACCGTCAGCGCCACCTTGGCAACGCCTGCAGGCACGGACTGCGCCAGCTCTGCCGCGCGCGCGACATCCAGATGGCGCGGCGAGCGCGGAAAGAACACGAAACCCACATAGCGCGCCCCTGCCGTGACCGCATCGGTCACCGCCTGCAGGCTGGTCAGCCCGCAGATCTTGACCGCCCCCTGCGCCATCATGCGCGTGCCTTATTTTCCATCGACCAGCGCAAGCACATCATCCTTGCGCGCCTGCGGGGCGATCTTTTCGACGCGCTCGAGCTCGGAGCGCAGCGCGTCCTGTTCGCGGCGCAACCGCGAGGCCTCGGCGCGCAGCCCTTTTTCGCGCAACCATTCCCAGATGAAGCCCAGCAGCAAGCCCGCGCCCATGGCCACTGCCACCAGAAGGAAAAGTGGCAAGCTGTAACGGTAATCTATCCCCAGAAGCGATGCCACCGTATCGGGCAGCAATTTGACCTCGACCATCATGCGATTGGCCAATGCAAATGTGATGAGCAGAGCCGCCACAAGGGCAGCGAAACCATAGCGCAGATACGCCATCATAGACACTTATCCTTCCACTCCGTTCAACCGGTCGCGCAACAGCTTGCCGGTCTTGAAAAAGGGCACTGCCTTGGCATCGACCGCGACGCTCTCACCAGTGCGCGGATTGCGCCCGATGCGCGCGTCGCGCTTCTTGACCGAGAAGGCCCCGAAACCACGCAGTTCCACACGTTCACCGCGCGCGAGGGCTTCGGTGATCTCGCCAAAAACCGTGTTCACAATCCGCTCCACGTCACGTTGAAAAAGATGCGGATTCTCATCCGCGATTATCTGAATGAGTTCAGATCGGATCATATAACACCCCCGCGTCCCAGTCGGGCACCTTGCATGGGCACCCATAGTTATGGTCCCGACTATAGGCGCAAAATGCGCGCGAAGAAATACGCAAAAACCCGCCAGCGCCCGCGCTATGCGCTATTGCGCCGGATCCGCACTGGCGCGGGCCAGAAATTCGACCAGCGCCTGCCGGTCCGCGGCGTCGGCGATTCGCTGCTCCGGCATGCGCGAGCCAGGCGTGTAAGCCTCGGGGCCATGTTCGAACAACTCGGCCACTGTGCGCGGAGACCACAGAATATCGAGCGCCTGCAGCGCAGGAGAATAATCATAGCCGGGCTGGCTGGCGATGCGCTGGCCGAAGATGCCATGCAGGCTGGGGCCCGCGCGGCTGTGATCCTCGGGGATCAGCGAATGACAGACTGCGCAGGACCGCCAGATCTCGGCGCCGCGGCTGTCATCGGTATAGTCCTGCGCAACCTGCTCTGCCTCAGCCCCGCCCAGCGCCGTGCCATCGTCAAGCGACCAGCGCCGGATCCGCCCGTCCGCCCCGCCCGTGAATGCCTGATCCGAGGCCAGGGCTAGCGCCCAGACCGGCCCTGTTGCGGCGCGAAACATGACACGCTGCGCCAGTATGTCCGCGGTCAGATACCAGACTGTGCCATCGATCGCAGCGGCTGCGATATCGGGGCCGCGCGCGGCCAGCGCCACAAGGGGCCGGTCCGTCAGGAACCGCTCTGGCAGCATCTCGCCCGACGGCGCAAAGAGCCGCAACGCGCCTTCGGCAAAGATCACGGCGATCCGGCCTTCACTGATCGCCAGAGCGTTGGGCAGATCAGGCAGCTCGGCGCTGGCCAGCGGTGCGAAATCTGCATCCCAGCGGATCAGCCGCAGATCGCCCCCGACCGTAACCAGATCCCCCGAGGGCAGAAAACCGACCCCGCTGACCCGCTCGCGATGGGCCTGATGGCTGTGCACGCGCCCTGTGGCGCGCTCCAGCACCTGCACCCGACCGTCACGGAACCCCGCCGCCACGCGCTGCCCGTCAGGCGTCACATCCAGCGCCGCGATGGCCGCAGTTCCGGGTTCGGTGGCAAATTCCGGGCTGCGACCGTCTGCCTGCCAGAGCGCGACGCGCCCGTCCTGCCCTGCCGTGACGAAACCGCCATCGGGCAGGAAGGCGACGCCGGTCACATTGCCATCGTGAAAGCGCGTAACTATGCGCGCGCGGGCCGCATCCAGGTCCCACAGGATCGCGCGGGTGTCGAAACTGCCTGAAAGCAATCTGTTGCCTGCCACATCCAGCGCGCCTACAGGCCCGCCATGGCCCGCCAGATCCTGTGCTGCGACCGGAGCGCCGGTCGCAAGCAGGAATGCCAGACAAAAAGCCCGCATGAAGATCAGTTGCCGATCAGGTTATGGCCCGGATTATCGACCCGCGCGCCTTCGGTCGTGAAGGCCGAATAAGAGGGTTGCTGGAAATTCCCGTCGAGCAGGGTCGCTGCGACGAAGGCCGCGATACCGGAAAAGATAATTGCTGCAGCAAAGGCTTTCATGGTCGTCTCTCCTGTTTTTCAGGTCTGGCCGGGGCGTTGCGCCTGCGGCATCGTGGTCAGCCCGGCCAGCATGGTCCGGGCAATCTGTTGGTAAATCCGGCCCAGCGGGCCATCCGGGTCGCGCGCCGTCACAGGCTGGCCGGAATCCGATCCCGCGCGCAAATCCATCGTCAGGGGCACAGCACCAAGGAAGGGCACGCGCAGACGCTCGGCCTCGGCCTCGGCCCCGCCCTGGCCGAAAATCGCATGGCTGCTGCCGCAATCAGGGCAGATGAAATGCGCCATATTCTCGATAATGCCCAGAATGGGCACATCCACCTTGCGAAACATCGCAATCCCGCGCCGCGCATCGATCAGCGACAGGTCCTGCGGGGTCGAGACGATCACCGCACCCGCAAGCTGCGTGCCCTGTGCCAGTGCCAGTTGCGCATCCCCCGTGCCGGGCGGCATGTCGACCAAGAGCACATCCAGCGCGCCCCAGTCGACATCGGCCATCATCTGCGTGATCGCCGACATGATCATCGGGCCGCGCCAGACCATCGCGGTTTCGGGTTCCACCAGCAGACCCATCGACATGGCCTGCAGCCCGTAAGCCTGCATCGGTTTCAGCTTGCGCCCCTGACCCAGCCCCGGCTTGCCATGCAGGCCCAGAAGCGTGGGCAGCGAGGGGCCATAGATATCCGCGTCCAGTATCCCCACACGCAACCCCTGCGCGCGCAGCGCGAGCGCCAGATTGACAGTCGTGGTGGATTTGCCGACCCCGCCCTTGCCGGACGCGACCGCGATCACATGGCCAATGCCTGCCAGCGGGTCGGTTTTCGCGGGTTTTTCCGGTGTCAGTTTTGGCGGCGCGGGCCGTTCCGAGGTCAGCACGGCAAAGACAGATGTCACCCCCGGCAGGGCGCGCAAGGCGGCCTCGGCCTGATCACGGACAGGGGCGAAGGACTGCGCCTCTTCCGGGGCGATCTGGATCGACAGGCTGACGCGCCCGCCTGCATGACTGAGCCCGGCCACGCGCCCGGACGCGCCCAGACTACCCCCACCGGGCAGTTCAATGGCACCAAGCGTTGCGCGCAACGCATCCAGACTGTCTGATCCGTTCATCTGTGACCTGTCTTTCAGTCAGACAGACCCGGCCCATCGCTGGCACCGGGTCTGCAATCTGGCTCGCCCCGGCGCGATCACTCGGCCGGTGTCGCAACCTGTTTGGTATTGCGCTCTTGCGTGGATTTGACTTCCTCGACCCAGAGCGCATGGTGCTCCTTGGCCCAGTTCTCATCCACCTCGCCCGAGCCCATCGCGTCGAATGCACCTTCCATCCCGACCGAGCCGATATAGATATGGGCGATCACGATGGCCGACAGGGCTGCTGCGACCAGCGCATGGATGGTCTGATAGAACTGCCAATCCGCCGCTGTGCCTGCTTCACCCGGAAACATCAGCATGACGCCGGTATAGGACAGCGCCGCGCCGCCCAGCACCACGGACCAGAAGATCAGCTTCTGACCGGCATTGAACTTGCGCGCAGGCGGGTGCACACCCTTCTTGAACAGGCCACCGCCCTGCTTGATCCATTCCAGGTCAAGCTTGTCGGGCACATTATGGATGACCCACAACAGCACAATCAGCACCAGCGACACCATGAAGGGCCAGGCCAGATAGTTATGCGCGATCTTGCCCCAGGCGGTCAGCGTGCCAAAGGCCGCTTCGCCGAATATCGGCGCAATCACCGATTTCCCGATGATCAGGTTCAGCCCGGTCAGCGCGAGGATGATGAAGGTCGAGGCCAGCGTCCAATGCGCGAAACGCTCAATCGCGTTGAAGCGCAGAATGGTGCGCCCCGAGAAGCCCGAATCGATGCGGATCTTGCCCCGCAGCAGATAGAACAACGCCAGAATCGCGACCATCCCGACGACCGCCACGATGGAGAGCGTGTGCAGGGTCTGGCCCTGAAGCGCGGCCCAGCTCTTGTTTTCGGTATTGATCAGCGTGCCGGCCTTGGCATCCGGGATCGTCACCCGACCCGAAACCGGCGCGGTGCCAAGGGCCTGAAACAGCGCGTCTTCATTCACCGCGCTTTCGGTCGGGTTCACCTGTGCCGAGGCCATGGGGGCGCTCAGCGACAGCGCAAGCACAAGGCCAAAGGCCGTGAGCAGTCTGGAAAATAGGGTCATCTGCCTTGCTCCTTACACTGTCACGGTTTCGCCATAAGCCGTGCGCCAGCCCCAGGCACCCGAGCCATAGCCGCGCGTCACGACCCGCTCGCGATAGATATCGGCGATGATATCGCCATCCCCCGCGAGAAGCGCCTTGGTCGAGCACATCTCGGCGCAGAGCGGAAGCTTGCCTTCGGCCAGACGGTTTGCGCCGTATTTGACATATTCCGCATGGGACATGTCCGGTTCCGGCCCGCCCGAGCAATAGGTGCATTTGTCCATCTTGCCGCGTGTGCCGAAATTGGCGGTCTGCGGGAATTGCGGCGCGCCGAAGGGACAGGCGTAGCTGCAATACCCGCAGCCGATGCAAGTGTCCTTGTTGTGCAGAACCACCCCGTCAGCGGTTTCATAGAAACAATTGACCGGGCAGACCGCTGCACAGGGCGCATCGTCGCAATGCATACAGGCCATCGAGACCGAGCGTTCACCCGGCAGACCGTCATTGATCGTGACAACACGACGGCGGTTGATGCCCCAGGGGACTTCATGCTCGTTCTTGCAGGCCGTGACACAGGCCTGACATTCGATGCAGCGATCTGCGTCGCAAAGGAATTTCATTCGTGCCATTTGTCTGATCCTCCCTTATGCCGCAGCGATCTGGCAAAGCGTGACCTTGCCTTCATGCATGCCGGTCACCGGGTCATAGCCATACGTGGTGATGACGTTGACAGATTCGCCCAGGACAATCGGGTCCGTGCCCGCCGGGTAATTGCCGCGCTGGTCCTCGCCCTGGAACCAGCCCGCGAAATGGAAGGGCATGAAGGCCAGACCCTTGTTCACCCGCTCGGTCACCAGTGCCTTTACGCGGGCGCGCGAGGCCCCTTCGGCCCCGGTTACCCAGACCCAGCCCCCATCGACAATGCCGCGCGCCGACGCGTCTTCGGGGTTGATCTCGACGAACATGTCCTGCTTGAGCTCGGCCAGCCACGGGTTCGAACGGGTTTCCTCGCCGCCGCCCTCATATTCGACCAGACGGCCCGAGGTGAGGATGATCGGAAACTCAGCCGCCACACCGCGATCCACCACATCCTGCTGCACCACCTTGCCGATATTGGGCATGCGTTGCTGGCGGCGGTCGTCATTGGTGGGATATTCCGCCACCAGATCAGGCCGCGCGGTGTAGATCGGTTCGCGATGCACCGGGATCGGGTCCGGCAGGTTCCACGCCACTGCGCGGGCCTTGCCATTGCCATAGGGCACGCAGCCATGCTGCAGCGCCACGCGCTGAATCCCGCCCGACAGGTCGAGCGACCAGCTCACGCCATCCATCGCCTCTTCCTCATCGCTGCCCGCAACCTGCCGGATCACGGCCAGTTCCTGTGGCGTCAGATCGCTGTCCCAGCCCAGCTGGCGCAGCACACCATAGGTGAATTGCGGATAGCCAT
>SKRP01000294.1 GCA_007118445.1 Natronohydrobacter sp. | reverse complement strand
TGGACAGAGCGGCTGGCGCAGAACTGGCCACCGAGACCGGGGCCATCTTCCGCCAGACCGATCTGCGCGATCTGGATGTGCTGCCCCAGATCATCGCAGATCTGGCGCAGGAAACTGGCCCATTCACAGTGCTGGTGAACAACGCCGCCCGCGATGATCGCCATGATTTCACGGATCTGACCCCGGACTATTGGCGCGACTGCATGGCAACGAACCTGTCGCATCATGTCTTTGCCACGCAAGCGGTCCTGCCCGGCATGGTCGCGTCAGGGGGCGGGAGCATCATCAATATGGGTTCGATCAGCTGGATGCGCGGACGGCCCGGCATGCTCGGCTACACCACTGCCAAGGCTGCAATCCACGGGCTGACCCGCACGCTCGCGCAGGAACTCGGGCCACAGGGCATTCGCGTCAATTCCGTCGTGCCGGGCGCGATCCTGACCGAACGGCAGGCGAAGCTCTGGCTGACCCCGGAAAAGAACGCCGAATTTCTGGCGCTTCAGGCGCTGAAATACCAGCTGGAACCCAAACATGTCACGCCCATGGTGCTGTTCCTGGCCTCTGATGCGAGCGCAGGCTGCACCGGGCAGGATTTCATCGTCGATGCCGGGCTGACCCTGAACTGACCCGGCGAAGGAAAGGACTGAAAGGATGGCACCCATCCGATACGGGATCATCGGCTCTGGCATGATGGGCCAGGAACATATACGCAATATCGCACTGCTGGATGGCGCGCAGGTGACAGCGGTCTGCGACCCCCATGAGGGGATGCGCGCGCAGGCGCAGGCCCTGGCGGGGGCCGAAGCGTTCAGCGACCATCGCGCGCTGCTGGAATCGGGCATCTGCGACGCCTATGTGCTGGCCGCGCCGAATGACTTGCATGCCTCGCTGATGGGCGACCTGTTGAAAACCGACGCGCCGATCCTGTGCGAAAAGCCGCTGGCCACGACATCGGCAGAGTGCCGCGCGCTGATGCAAGCCGCAAAGGGGCGACGCGCGCCAGTCTGGGTGGCGATGGAATATCGCTACATGCCCCCGGTCGAGCGCCTGCGCGCCGCACTCACCGAGGGCTGCGCAGGCACCCCGCGCATGGTCTCGATCCGCGAGCATCGCTTTCCGTTTCTGGAAAAAGTCGGCGACTGGAATCGCTTCAATGCGCGCACAGGCGGAACGATGGTCGAGAAATGCTGCCATTTCTTTGACCTGATGCGCCTTCTGCTGGGGTCCGATCCGATCCGGGTCTATGCCAGCGGCGGCGCGGATGTGAACCACAAACAGGAGTGCTATGACGGACGCGCACCAGATATTGTTGATCATGGTTTCGTGACGGTTGATTTCAAGAATGGCACCCGCGCGATGCTGGAGCTGTGCATGTTCGCGGAGGGTGCGCATTGGCAGGAAGTCGTCTCGGTCACTGGCGACAAGGCGCGGCTTGATGCCTGCGTGCCCGGCCCTGCACGCTTTTCCCCCGACGGGCAGGAACGCCATTCCGAATTCGTTATCGCAGACCGCGCAAGCAAGCGCGAGACGCGCGAGGTAATCGAGGTCGATGAGCGCATCTTGCGGGCGGGCGATCATCATGGCTCGACCTATTTTCAGCATGCACGGTTTCGGGACCTGATCCGCAAGGGTCACGGCCAGCCGGAGGTCAGCCTTGCGGATGGCACTTGGTCCGTTCTGGTGGGAGAAGCCGCCGAACAGTCGATGCGCAGCCATCAGGTCATTGACCTGAGCGAATTCGGCGAAACAGACGCCTCGGCAGCGTGAAAGGGTCAGCGATGAACGATATTGTCATTTCCGAATTCATGGATGAAGACGCCGTGGACTGGCTGCGCCGCGATTTCGGCGTCACCTATGACCCGTCGTTGGTCGATGACGCAGCGCGATTGCAAACCGCCTGCGCAGGCGCGCGCGCGCTGATCGTGCGCAACCGGACGCAGGTGAGCGCCGCGCTGATTACCGCTTGCCCGGATCTGATCGCTGTCGGGCGGCTGGGCGTCGGGCTGGACAATATCGATCTGGATGCCTGCAAGGCGCGCAAAGTTGCTGTCTTTCCGGCGACAGGGGGCAATACCGTTTCGGTCGCGGAATATGTCATCACGGCTGTGCTGATGCTGCGCCGCACGGCCTGGCTGGGCAGCGCGGAGGTTCTTTCGGGCGCATGGCCGCGCCAGCGCATGATGGGGCTGGAAGTCTCGGGCGCGACATTGGGGCTGATCGGCTTCGGAGCCATCGCGCAGGCGGTCGCAGCGCGCGCAAGGGCGCTTGGCATGTCGATCACGGCGCATGACCCGTTCCTGCCTGACAATCACGTGGCCTGGGCCACTGTGCAGCGCTGCGAGTCGCTGGACACGCTCTTGCAGACTGCCGATGCTGTCAGCCTGCATGTCCCCCTGACCAAGGCAACGCGCAATCTTCTGGATGCGGCCCGGCTCAAGCGGATGAAGCGGGGGGCCGTGCTGGTCAACACGGCCCGCGGCGGGATCATCAACGAGGCTGCGCTCGCCGAGGCACTTGAATCCGGGCATCTGAAAGGTGCCGCGCTGGATGTGTTCGAGGCAGAACCCCTGCCTGATCAGACAGTGTTGAAGACCGCGCCCAATCTGATCGCCACACCGCATATTGCCGGTGTCACAGTAGACTCGAACACGCGCATCAGCTGGATCACGGCCGAGAATGTGGCACGCTGCCTGCAGGGGTAAAAGACCGCAGGGCAGCACGCCTGCGGCAAGGCCCCGCCGACACCGATCAGAGGCTTCATGATGCCAGAGATTTTCGGATATCTCGCCGATGGTCGTCCGGTCGAGCGGGTCACCCTTGGCAATGGCTTGCTCACGGCCAATATTCTGACACTCGGGGCCATCGTCCAGGATCTGCGGCTTGTCGGCATTGCCCACCCGCTTGTGCTGGGGTCGGACAGTCTCGGGCCCTATCTGGGCTCGATGCAGTATTTTGGCGCGATGGTGGGGCGCTATGCCAACCGAATAGCCAGAGCGCGTTTCATGCTTGACGGGCAGGAACACCATCTGTCGCGCAATGCGCTGGGTCGGCACTGCCTGCATGGCGGCGCATGCGGCAGTTCCGCACAAATCTGGACCATCGCCGCCCTG
>SKRP01000235.1 GCA_007118445.1 Natronohydrobacter sp. | reverse complement strand
TGCGGGACGGAGCGGACATCGACCAGCGAAACCGGCATTGAAGAAACCGCTCATTCATAGCGCGGCATCACGATGTCTTTTTGGGCAGGCTGCGGGCCACTTGGGAATGCCGGATCCATGCGGCAGAGGTATTTCCAATCAAAGCATTCGCCTGAAAAAGGTGGATGACAACGTCGCATGGTCAGTTACTCTCATCTGCATGAAAGAACTCCTACGGACTCACTTCACTTATCTTGAACGGCTAGTCTCCATAGCGCTGCTGATTGGGATGGGCGTTGTGATCATTCTTGCGGCCTGGTCGTTTCTCCGGTTCACCTATTTCGTCGCCTTGGAACCGAACATTGATATTTCGTATGGCATATTTCAATCGCTGTTCGACCGACTGCTTGCCGCGATCATTGCTCTGGAACTGGCTCGGTCAATCATCTTGCTCATAGAGGGTCGTCGAGGCTTTGTGCAGGTGCGCATTATCCTTGTTATCGGTCTTCTAGCGGTGGTGCGGAAGCTGATCCTGATCGACCTCGAAGCTGTAGACGGCACTCTGCTTTTTGCTCTGGCCGCGGCAGTTTTGGCGCTTGCTGCATCACTGGCTCTGGTCATTTATTTTGATCCTGCACCGACGGGGGACGACTAAGCAATTGACCCTACTATAAGCCATGGTCTTCAGATCGTTTTGACGGTCGGTGGTAAGGCGTACAGTGTCGGCTAAGGGCTCGAAGCAGTTGTCGGCGATCCTGTGCCAAGTGCAAACCACTAGCGCTTGCGTTTGAGCTTCTTCTTCGCCTTGGCCGTTGCCGTCCGCGCCTTACCGACCGAACGTCGCACAGGCCCCTTGCGCCCACGCCGTGCAGCGCGCACAGGCGCTTCGCCCTCAACCTCCAGCAATTCCAAGGCGATGCCGCCTGTGACCGGCTCTGCCTCCGCCAGTTTCACCTTTACCCGCTGCCCCAGCCCGATCCGAAACCCGGTCTTTTCGCCCTCAAGGGTCTGTGCTTCCGGGTCATGGCGGAAATACTCGTCTCCAATCGCGCGGATCGGCACCAGACCATCCGCCCCGGTCTCATCCAGCTTCACGAACACCCCGAACCGCGCGACACCGGAGACACGACCCGAGAACTCTGCCCCAACACGATCTGCCAGATAGGCGGCCAGATAGCGGTCCGCCGTGTCTCGCTCTGCCGCCATCGAACGGCGCTCTGCCTCGGAAATCGCTTTGGCGGTTTCTTCGAGATGCTCGATATCCCAAGGGCTTAGCCCGTCATCGCCCCATTTATGCGCCGCAATCAGCCCGCGATGCACGATCAGGTCAGCGTAGCGGCGGATGGGCGAGGTGAAATGCGCGTATTCCCGCAAGGCCAGCCCGAAATGCCCGAAATTCTGCGGCGCATAATAGGCCTGCGTCATCGAGCGCAGCGTCGCCATGTTGATCAGCTCGTCAAATTCAGTGCCCTCGGCCTGTTTCAACAACTGGTTGAAATGCCGCGTCATCAACACCTGCCCCTTGGCAAGGTTGAAGCCGGACTCGCGCGCCAGTTCGCGCAAGGATTCCATCTTCTCGGGGCTGGGTTCCTCATGCACGCGGTAAAGCAGCGCCGATCCTTTCTCGCGCAGTGTCTCGGCGGCCGCGACATTGGCGAGCACCATGAATTCCTCGACCAGCCGATGCGCGTCGAAGCGGTCCTTGAAGGCGACCGAGGTCACGCGCCCCTCATCCGACAAAACAATCTGCCGCTCTGGCAGGTCCAGATCCAGCGGCTGGCGGCGCGCACGCGCGCGGGTCAACGCGCGGTAAGCGGCAAAGAGATCCGTCAGCGCCTGCGCAAAAGGCGCCGTCGCCTCATCGAGCTTGCCCTCATTCGCGGCCTGCGCCTGTTCATAGGTCAGCGAGGCTTTCGAGTTCATCATCGCGCGGAAAAACTCGTGACTGCGCTTGGTGCCATCTTCGCTGATCACCATCCGCAGCGCGATGCAGGGCCGGTCCACCCCTTCATGCAGCGAACACAGATCGCCCGACAGGATATCGGGCAGCATCGGCACCACACGGTCAGGGAAATAGGTGGAATTGCCGCGCCTGCGGGCTTCAAAGTCCAGTTCGGAATTGGGGCGCACATAGGCCGCCACATCGGCAATCGCCACCCAGAGGATGAAGCCGCCGGGGTTTTCGGGATCACTATCCGCCTCGGCATAGATCGCGTCATCATGGTCGCGCGCGTCCCATGGGTCGATGGTCATCAGAGGCAGCGCGCGCAGGTCGCGGCGGCCTTTCTCTAGCACAGGCCCGGCCTTGTCGGCTTCGGCGATCACGGCATCGGGAAACTCGTCGCGGATACCATGCTGGTGAATCGCGATCAGCGACACAGCCTTGGGCGCGGTCGGATCGCCCAACCGCTCGATGACTTTCGCGCGCAAGGGACCGAAGCGCGACTTGCCGACAGGTTCGGCATGGACCAACTCGCCATCCACTGCATCGCCGGTCTCGGCCACCTGCCAGAATTTATCCGCGCCCTTGTCGATGGGCACGATCCGCCCGCCCTGCGCTTCCTTGCGGAAAATGCCCAGGATTCGCAAGGGGTTCGCGCCCAGTTTGCGGATGATCCGCGCCTGATAGTCGTAATCAGAGCCGCGAATGGCGTCGAGCTTCGCAAGGATACGGTCGCCCTGTCCCAGCGCCGGATCGCCCGCTTGCGTGACCACCAGCACGACCGGGGCCGCAGCATCGCCGCGCCATTCGACCGGGCGCGCGAACAGATCGCCCTCAGCATCGGGGGCCAGCACATCGAGCACGGTCACAGGTGGCAGCTTGCCGCCCATGCTGGACCGGCGCGGCTTCAAGGTGCCATCCGCTTCGAGATCGCGCAGCATCGCTTTCAGGTCTATCTTCAGGCTGCCCTTGACCCCGAAGGCCCGCGCGATATCGCGCCTTGTGGCATCGGGGTTCTCGGCGATCCAGTCGCGCAGCTGATCCATCGAGGGTAGCTGTTTCATCGCGCGCCTCGCCACACAAGGCCCGCCCCCGGCGCGTCAGTCAGGGGCACAGCCCCTGACGAGGGTGGGTGGACGGGGCGTGACGGGGGCGGGCCGGAAAGAATGCAGATCATGCGCGGCCCCTAGCACGGCTTGGGCATATCGTCACGGCAAATCCCGCAGCATGTCGCGATGGGGAATCCCTGCATCCAGATATTCCGGCCCCACCGCCCGAAACCCGAGTTTTTCATAAAACCCGATGGCATGGGTCTGCGATCCGAGTTTTGCTTTCGTGATGCCCGGCTGATCCCGCAAGACCTGTAAGGCGGCCTTGATCAGCGCCACGCCAATCCCCTGACCGCGATACTCGGCCAACACACAGACACGCCCGATCTTGCCTGTATCATCGATCAGTAAAATCCGAGCGCATCCAATGGCTTCTGCGTCTTTCTTCGCAAGAATATGCAATGCCTCAAGGTCGCGCCCATCGACTTCGTCAGTCTCGGGCACCTGCTGTTCCTCGATGAAGACCTGCCGCCGCAGCGCATGACAGGCCGTCAGATCATCGGTCAGACCGACAGCAAGGCTCATGCGAAATAGCCCTGCAAGATGCGTGAATAAACTGACTTAAGCATCTGAATATCCGACACTTCTGCAAATTCATCAACCTGATGCATCGACTTGCCGACCAGCCCGAACTCGACCACCGGGCAATGATCCTTGACAAAACGCGCGTCCGATGTGCCCCCCGAAGTGGACAAGACCGGCGTGACGCCCGTCTCGGCCTCGACCGCGCGCGCGACCAGATCGACCAGCGGACCAGGCGGGGTCAGGAAGCTCTCGCCCGAGACATGCGCATCAAGATCAAGCCGCACACCACTGTTCTTGCTGGATTTATCTGCCAATCCTTGCAGCTGCGCGCTCAGCGATGCCCCGGAATGCAGATCATTGAAGCGGATATTGAAAACCGCTTTCGCACTGGCCGGTATCACGTTCGAAGCCGGGTTGCCCACATCGATCGTGGTCAGCGCCAGCGTCGAGGCGTCGAAGTGATCTGACCCCTGATCAAGCTCCTGCTGCGCCAGTTGATTCAGAAAGCTCACCAGCACCGGCAGCGGGTTCTTCGCGCGGTGCGGATAGGCGGCGTGACCCTGCACCCCGGTCGCGGTCACAGTCACTGTCATCGAGCCGCGCCGCCCAATCTTGATCATTTCGCCCATGACATCGGGACAGGTCGGCTCGCCCACCAGACAGGCCGACATCGCCTCGCCCTGATTGGCCATCCAGTCCAGCAGCGCGACAGTGCCGTCTTTGCCCGGCCCTTCCTCATCGCCGGTGATCGCCACAATCACAGCTCCGTCCGGCGGCGTTGCGCGCACGAAATCCACCGCGGCCGCGACAAAGGCCGCCACGCCCGATTTCATGTCGCAGGCACCGCGCCCCCAGATGCGGCCCTCGGCAATCTCGGCCCCGAAAGGTGCGCGGGTCCAGTCACCCGGATTGCCCAGCGGCACCACATCCGTATGCCCGTTGAAGCCGAAGCTGCGCGCGTGCCCTTTCGTCCCCCAGCGCGCGAACAGATTGGGCGTATCGCCCCGATCCACCCGCGTGCAGGTGAATCCGGCCTCTGACAGGACACGCTCGAGCAGCACCAGCGCGCCGCCCTCTTGCGGCGTGACCGAAGGGCAGCGGATCAGTTCAGCGGTCAGCGCAACCGGGTCAGTCGCTGTCATCATCATTGAACCATGTTTTCTGCGCGACGATCACCGCATTCTCGGTCAGCGCGCGGGCCATCAAGTCGCGTTCTTCCTCGGGGATCGTGTCCCCGGCCGCAAGGCGTTCGTCCAGCGTGCCATAGCTGGTCACATTCAGCGGCGCGACCCCTGCGGTTTTCAGCACAGCCACGGATTCGCGCACGGCCTCGGCCTCGTCCACACCGGTCGCGTAAAGCAACAGCCCCGCGCCTGTCGCGCCCTTGGGCAAACCGTCATCCGGGCTGCGGCCCAGTTCGACCAGCAACGTATAGACCTGCTGCGGGCGTTTGGCAGTTGTGTCGGGGTTGTCAGACATGGCGCAATCCTCTTGCCCTGTCCTGTCAGGAAAGCCGCGCCAAGGCAAGAGCCGCCATCCGCCGGCCCCATTCCGCGTATAGCGCGGCCCCCGGATGCAACCCGTCCCGCGCCAGCCAGCGCGGGTCCGGGTCCAGATCAAAGGGCACATGCAGCGCCCCGGTATTGGCGCAGACGGTTTGCAGTGCCGCATCGAGCGCGATCGCGCGTTGGCCTATATATCCGCGCAGGGGGCGGGGAAAGGCTGTGAAATGCCCAAGCGGCGGCACGGCCGAGGCGAGGATATGGCGCGCAGGCAATGCCTCGATCAGCTTCGCATAGTCGACTTCGAAACGGCGCGATGCAGTCTGGCGCAGCACGTCATTCACACCGAGCGCAAGCACCGCGACATCGCTCGGTCCCGCCCCTGCCAGCATCCGCCGCGCATGGGCTGTGGTCGCGCCGGATCGGGCAATGACCTGCCATTTCACTGCCCTTTCCGGTTCCAGATGATGCAGCATCCGCCCGATCAGCGCCTGATCCTGATGCGCGACCCCGACCCCCGCCCCCGAGGAATCACCAAGGATCAGCAGGCGCATGGGCGCACCCTGCCCGCTCTGGCCTGCGCGCGGGCCGACCGCTTCGGGCAGTTTCTCGGTGCGCGCGATGAATTGCGCGGCTTGCACAAGATAGAGCGGGGTCAGGGCGAGGTCAGTCAGGCGCATGAAGAGGGAATAACGGCTGCCCTTTCCGCTGTCACCCTGCAGGGCTGGCCCCGGACGCGACGTTTCGCTATGACTGCGGCCAAAGCAAAGCGGAACCTGCCGATGCCCCACACGATTGCCGAGATTGCCCATGCGCTGGGGTTGAGCGCCGAGGGGGCGCTGGACCTGACGATCACCCATGCGGCGGAACCTGCCAGCGCCGGGCCTGACGCGCTGGCCATGGCCACAACGCCGAAATATGCGGCCGGGCTGGCGCAGGGTCAGGCGCGGGCAGCGATGGTCTGGGCGGGGGCCGATTGGCGCGCGATGGGGCTTCAGGCCGCGATTTTCGCGCCGCGCCCGCGCTGGGCGATGGCTGGCGTCTGCGAGATGCTGGATCCGGGTTATGACTTCGGGGGTGGCATTCATCCGCAAGCCTATGTGCATCCCAGCGCCGGGATCGGCGCAGACGCGCAGATCGGCCCGTTCACCAGCATCGGCGCGCGCACCAAGATCGGCGCGGGCGCGCGGATCGCGGCCAATGTCACTGTGGGCGAGGATGTGGTGATCGGCGCGGATGTGATCCTGCACGCAGGCGCGCGGGTGGGCGCGCGTTGCGTGATCGGGGATCGCTATATCGGCCAACCAAATTCGGTCGTGGGCGGCTGCGGGTTCAGCTTTGTGACGCCGGAACCCTCGGGCGCAGAGGATGTGCGCGCCACGCTTTCGGGCGAGCGGCAGGTCAGGCAGCAGAAATGGCACCGCATCCAGTCGCTCGGCGCAGTGCGGATCGGGGATGATGTGGAACTTGGGGCCAATTCCTCGATCGACCGGGGCACGATCCGCGACACGGTGATCGGGTCGGGCACCAAGATCGATTCGGTCTGCCAGATCGGGCATAATGTGCAGATGGGCGAGGATTGCATGATGTGCGGCATGGCAGGTGTCGCGGGGTCCGCGCGGATCGGCAATCGTGTGCTGCTGGCGGGCAAGGTGGCGGTGAACGACAATATCTTCATCGGCGATGACGTGATCGTCGGCGGCGCAAGCCGGGTCTATACGAATGTGCCTGCGGGGCGCACGGTGCTGGGCGACCCGGCGACGAAACTGGAAACGCAGCTGGAAATCCGCAAGGTGCTGCGCCGCCTGCCGCGTCTGAGTGCGCATGTGGCCGCACTGCAAGAGGCGGTTTTCGGGTCGAAAACCGGCAAAGACAAGGACTGAGCCTTGCCCGATGCGCGCGCGGCGTTACTTTCGCTGCAAGCGCAAAACAGGGGGCCAGCATGGACGGTGCGATGATGAGCGAGACGAGTTTCACCCCGGATGCGGCCCATCAGCGCGCTTTCCGCGATGCGCTGGGGCGGTTTGCGACCGGCGTGACTGTCATCACCACGCGCACCGATATCGGGCCGCTGGGGATCACGGCGAACAGTTTCGCCGCGCTCTCGCTCGATCCGGCGCTGGTCATGTGGGCACCGGGGAAATTCTCGCGCCGCTTTGACGCTTTTGCCGAGGCCGCGCATTTCGCGATCCATGTGCTGGCCGAGGATCAACTATCGCTCGCGCAGCATTTCGCCGCGAATGGCAGCGATTTCGATCTGCCGGGGCTGATCGAGGGCGCAGGCGGGGTGCCGCTGCTGCCCGATTGCCTCGCGCGGTTCGAGTGCGCGCGTCATGCGGTCTATCCGGGCGGCGATCATGCAATTGTCGTGGGGCGGGTCACGCGGGTCTGCACACGCCCAGGGGCGGGCCTGAGTTTCTTCGCAGGCAAATATGGCAGCATTGACGCGGGCTTGCGTTGATCGGGGCAAAGGTCCAGACTGTCAGGAAAAGCTGACAGGTGCCGCTTGTGAATGATCCCAAACATCTTGTTCTTCTTGGCGCGACGGGCACAATCGGGCGTGCGGTTCTCGCACAGGCACAGGCGGACGGCCACCGTGTCACCTGCCTGACGCGCGCGCGGGCCATGTTGCCTGATGGTGCCGCGCAGATCGCAGTTGATCTGGCCGACCCGCTTGCCGTGCGCGAGGCATTGACGGGGCTTGACGCAGATTGCGTGCTCTCTTGCATGGCCTCGCGCAAGGGATCTGCGCGCGATGCCTGGGCGGTGGATCACCGGGCGCAGTTGCATGTGCTGGAGGGCGCGAAAGCCACCGGGATCGGGCAGTTTGTGCTGCTCTCGGCGATCTGTGTGCAAAAACCGTTGCTGGAATTCCAGCGTGCGAAACTGGCCTTTGAGGGGGAGTTGCAGCGCTCGGGGCTGGACTGGTCCATCGTGCGCACGACGGCGTTTTTCAAATCACTCTCGGGTCAGGTTGCGCGGGTGCAGGCGGGCAAGCCGTTTCTGCTGTTTGGCGATGGCGAACTGACCGCCTGCAAGCCGATCAGCGACCGCGATCTGGCGCGCTATCTGCTGGATTGCGTGACCCTGCCCGAGCGGCGAGGGCGCGTGCTGCCCATCGGGGGGCCTGGCCCGGCACTGACCCCGCGCGGCCAAGGCGCGCTGATTTTCGAACTGACAGGCCAACCTGCGCGGTTCCGGCATGTGCCGGTCGCGCTGATGGACGGGATCATCGGGGTGTTGTCAGCTCTGGGGCGGGTGTCGTCCTCGATGCGCGAAAAAGCCGAATTCGCGCGGATCGGGCGGTATTATGCCACAGAATCGATGCTGGTCTGGGATGAGGGCACCGGGCGCTATGACGCGGATGCGACACCGGAATTCGGCGCTGACACGCTGCGCGACCATTATGTGGCATTGATCCGGGGCGAGCGAGGCGTTGATCTGGGGGATCACGCTGTATTCTGAGCCAAAGGAGGGGGGCGCTGCCCCCCGGTCCCTTCGGGCCCGCCCCCCGGAGTATTTTGCGCAAGATGAAACCCCGGGGGGCGGTTGGGATCAGAAGGCCGGTTGTGTCTGGCGGCGGCGCTGCAGCAGGATGACGCCGAACAACAGAAGCAGCGCCGGGATGTAGAAGAGTTGTTCGGGCATCCGGTCAGCCGGGCGCTGGACTGAGAGCAGGACAACCTGTTCACTGCCGTAGAAGTCATAGTCATTCAGCGCCTGCTGGAAGGGTGAGCCGAACATGGGCTCGTCGAGCACCATCCGGTCCGCTTCGGGCATCAGGAACAGGCCGGTATTGGCGACACGCTGGTCAGGCGGGGTGTCATCAATATTCAGCGGCACGGTGGTACTGCGCATCTCGCCCGTGGCGAAATCAGGGCCCCGGATTTCAAGGCGCAACTGGGCACCGGGCTCTGCTGCGGCCAGAACCTCCTCGAAACTGGTGCCGGGGATGCGCTCGAATTCGGGCTGGATACGGTCGAGCCAGAAATTCGGCACAAACAGCGTGAATGCGACCAGCAGCAGGGCGGCCGATTCGTAGAGCTTCGAGCGGGCGAGGAAATAGCCCTGGGTCGCAGCGGCGAAGAGCAGCATCGCGAAAGTCGCAATCACGAAGATCATCGCGGCCTGTAACAATCCGGCTGTCGTGCCCATATCGACACCATAGAGGATCAGCGTCGGATTGTAGATGAAGAGGAACGGCAGCGCGAGCGTGCGCAGGGAGTAGAAAAACGCCTGAAAGCCGGTCTTGATCGGATCGCCGCCCGAGACGGCCGAGGCCGCGAAACTTGCTAGCCCCACAGGCGGGGTCACATCGGCCATCAGCCCGAAATAGAACACGAAAAGATGGGCGGCGATCAGCGGCACCAGAAGCCCCTCCTGCGCGCCGAGGCTGACCACAACGCTGGCCATCAGCGAAGAGACGACGATGTAATTCGCCGTCGTCGGCAGGCCAAGGCCGAGGATCAGCGAAAAGAGGCCCACCAGAAGAAGCATCAGGAACAGATTGCCGAAGGCGAGAAGCTCGACCAGCCCGGCAAGTTCGGTGCCGATGGGCGTGCGGGTCACAGTGGCCACGATCACGCCCGCCGCACCAGTCGCGACCGCGATGCCGATCATGTTGCGCGCGCCGGTGATCATACCGTCGACCAGATCATCCAGGCCCCGGCGCAACTGGCCCATGATATCCGTTTCACCGCGCATCAGCGCCTTGATCGGGCGTTGGGTCAGAATGATGAACAGCATCACCAACACAGCGAAATAGGCCGATTTGGCTGGCGACTGGCGTTCGACCATCAGAAACCAGATCAAGACCACAATCGGCAGGATGAAATGCAGGCCTGTGGGCACGACCTCGCGCATGACAGGCAGCACGATCTTCTTGTCATTCGGGTCATCGAGTTCCAGTTCGGGACGCTTGGAGGCAACCCAGAGGCAGGCCAGATAGATGCCCAAAAGCACGATCAGGATCACGGGATCAGAAATCGCGGGTGCCACGTCGCGCAGGAGCCCGATGCCCGCAATCACCCCGTAGAAGATCGCACCCGCGACGACAAAGCCGATGGCGGTCTTGAGCAGCATCTGCAAGAGGCTCGCGCCCTGCCCCAGCGCCGGGATACCGTTTTTCAGCGCTTCCAGATGCACGATATAGATCAGCGCGATATAGCTGATCACCGCCGGGATGAAGGCGTGTTTGATCACTTCCAGATAGGAGATGCCAACAAATTCGACCATCAGGAAGGCCGCAGCCCCCATCACCGGCGGCATGATCTGGCCATTGACCGAAGATGACACCTCAACCGCGCCTGCCTTTTCCGAGGTGAAGCCGACACGTTTCATCAGCGGGATCGTGAAGGTGCCGGTTGTCACCACATTGGCGATGGAGGAACCGGAAATCAGCCCTGTTGCACCAGAGCCGACGACCGCCGCTTTCGCAGGGCCGCCGCGCAAATGGCCCAGACCGGCGAAGGCCATCTTGATGAAATAATTGCCCGCGCCAGCCTTGTCGAGAAGCGCGCCAAACAGCACGAAGAGGAATACGAAAGCCGTGGACACGCCGAGCGGGATGCCGAATACCCCTTCGGTGGAAAGCCATTGCGTGTTGATGATGGCCTCGAAATTGCGGCCCTGATGCGAGATCAGATCGGGGATCAGCCAGCCCTGCCCGAAATAGCTATAGGCGAGAAACACACCGCCGACGATGGTCAGCGCGGGCCCGAGCGCGCGGCGCGAGGCCTCTAACAGCAGCACAAGGCCGATGGTCCCGACGATGATCTGTTGTTGGGTGGGCAGTCCCTCGCGCGCGGTGCTGGATATCTCGCGCGAGAACCAGAAAATGTAGAAAGCGCAGCCCGCAGCCAGAGCGGCCAGCGCCCAGTCATACCACGGGATGTAGCGGCGCGGCGAGGATTTGAAGGCAGGATAGGCCAGAAACGCCAGAAACAGCGCGAAGGTCAAGTGCATGGGCCGTGTCATGTCGGACCCGATGACCCGCAGGCCGGGGATATGCTGCGCCCATTGGAATTGCAGATCGGCAATCCAGATCTGGAATGCGGACCATGAGAAGGCCACCACCGCGATCAGCAGGGCGACCCAGCGATTGGAAGGATCACGCCCGCCCGAATCGGTGCTGGACACCAGATCCTGCAGTTCCTCATCCGTGAACTGACGCCCTTCGGGCTGCTTCTGGGCAGAAGACATGCGGCGATCCCCCGTCTTGATCGATCTGTATCAGGAAAGAAAGACGCGCCGCGTGAGGGGCGCGGAAGCGCGCGGCGCAGGGGCTGCGCCGCGCGAGATCAGGTCTTAGTCCAGAAGGCCCGCTTCGCGGAAATACCGCTCAGCGCCCGGATGCAGCGGTGCCGACAGGCCGTCGCTGACCATCTCGGCGGGGTCCAGACTGGCGAGTGCCGGATGCAGCGCCGTGAACTGGTCGAGATTCTCGAAGATCGCGCGGGTGACCTGATAGCCCACTTCTTCGCTCACAGCGTCCGA
>SKRP01000008.1 GCA_007118445.1 Natronohydrobacter sp. | reverse complement strand
GTCATGGCCGTGCTGGATTTCGAGGACGAGGCCGAGGTCATCGCCCGCGCCAATGCCACCGAATACGGGCTGGCCGCCGGGCTGTTCACCCGCGACATCACCCGCGCGCATCGCGTCATCGCGCAGTTGCAGGCGGGCACCTGCTGGATCAACGCCTATAACCTGACGCCGGTCGAAATGCCCTTCGGCGGCGTCAAGGCATCGGGTGTGGGCCGCGAGAATGGCCATGCGGCGCTTGAGCATTACACGCGGGTCAAATCGGTCTATCTGGGCCTCGGCCCGGTCGATGCGCCCTATTGAGCGGGCGTGATCCAGCGGACGCGCCCCTGACGGGGCGCGAAGAGATTGTTTTGGCATGGCTTTGCCATGCGCGCGCGCAGCAGGTGGTGGGCAATGAGTGAAGCAGATTTCATCGTTGTGGGGGCAGGCTCGGGGGGCTGTGCCGTGACCTACAGGCTGGCCGAGGCCGGCCATTCCGTGCTGGTGGTGGAAGCCGGTGGCACAGATGCGGGCCCTTTCATCCAGATGCCCGGCGCGCTGTCCTATCCGATGAACATGCGCCGCTACGACTGGGGCTTTCGGTCCGAACCCGAACCGCATCTGGGCGGTCGGGTGCTCGCCACCCCGCGCGGGCGGGTGATCGGCGGGTCCTCCAGCATCAACGGCATGGTCTATGTGCGCGGCCATGCGCGCGATTACGACCACTGGGCGGAAAGCGGCGCAAGCGGCTGGGGCTTTGCCGATGTGCTGCCCTATTTCAAGCGCATGGAAGACTGGCATGGCGGCGACCCGTCGGAATGGCGCGGGCAGGGCGGTCCGCTGCATGTCAGCCGCGGCAAGCGCGACAATCCGCTGTTTGACGCCTTCATCGAGGCCGGGCGGCAGGCCGGATACCCTGTGACGCCAGACTATAACGGCGCGCAGCAGGAAGGCTTCGGCGCGATGGAGGCGACGATCTGGCAGGGTCAGCGCTGGTCCGCCGCCCGCGCCTATCTGCGCCCGGCGCTGGCCACAGGCCGGGCCAGATTGGTGCGCGGCGAAGTGGCCGAGGTCATGTTCGACGCGGCCAATCGCGCGACCGGGGTCCGCCTGACAGATGGCCGCAGCCTCACGGCGCGCGCCGAGGTGGTGCTCGCGGCCTCTTCGATCAATACGCCGAAACTGCTGATGCTCTCTGGCATCGGCCCGGCGGCGCATCTGGCCGAGCATGGGCTGACTCTGCGCGCCGACCGCGCAGGTGTCGGCCAGAACCTGCAGGATCATCTGGAACTCTATCTGCAATATTCGGCGCGTCAGCCGATCACGCTGTACAAATACTGGAACCTGTTCGGCAAGGCATGGGTCGGCGCGCAATGGCTGTTCGCGCGCAAGGGGCCGGGCGCGTCGAACCAGTTCGAAGCCTGCGCTTTCATCCGCTCGCGTGCGGGCATCGACTATCCCGATATCCAGTACCATTTCCTGCCCATCGCGGTGCGCTATGACGGGCAGGCCGTGGCCGAGGGCCATGGCTTCCAGACCCATGTCGGCCCGATGCGCTCGAAAAGCCGTGGCTGGGTGAAACTGCGCTCGAACCGTCCCGAGGACGCCCCGCGCATCCGCTTCAACTACATGAGCCACCCGGATGACTGGGAAGAGTTCCGGACCTGCATCCGGCTGACCCGCGAGATCATGGGGCAGGCGGCTTTCGCGCCCCATGTGGCGCGCGAGATCCAGCCCGGTGCGGATGTGCAATCGGATGCGGCGCTGGACAGCTTCATCCGCGCGCATGTGGAAAGCGCCTATCATCCTTGTGGCACGGCCCGGATGGGACGGCGCGACGATCCGCGCGCAGTGGTCGACCCGGAAGGGCGCGTGATCGGGGTGGACGGGCTGCGGGTGGCGGACAGCTCGGTCTTTCCGCGGATCACCAATGGCAATCTGAACGGGCCCTCGATCATGGTTGGCGAAAAGATCGCGGATCACTTGCTTGGGCGCAGACTGGCTGCAGAGAATCTCGCCCCCGTCATGCACCCGGACTGGCAAGAGGCGCAGCGTTAACCTTTCATAAAGAAAGATTAACAAAATCGCGGTGAACGCCTTGACCAGGGCCGGTGGCCTGGGCCATATCCCGCGCATGTTTAGGCTTTGTTCACTTTTCGCTGCGATACTTGTCGCCATGCCGCTTTGGGCGGCTGCTCCGGAAATCACCGGCCAGGCGCGTGCGATTGACGGCGATACGCTTGAAATCGCAGGCATTCGCATCCGGCTGGGCGGTATCGACGCGCCAGAGCGCAGTGAGACCTGCAAGGATGCGCTGGGCAGGGCATGGCGCTGCGGTGACTGGGCGACCGAACAGGCCCGGAAGCTGATTTCCGGGCAGGTTCTGACCTGTCTGGACCTGGGCCAGCGCAGTTTCGAGCGTGTGGTCGGGCGCTGCTATCTGAACGGTCGCGATCTGGCCGTGCTGCTGATCGAATCCGGTGCTGCCCGACCTTGCCTGCGTTTCGCGCGCGTGCAGGGTCAGGAATATGCTTATCTGCGCGCAGAGGCCGTGGCGAGGGGCGCACGGGCGGGAATATATGGCGGGCCGCTCAATTCTCTCGCGGGCTTTTGTGAAACGGCATCGCCGCCCCGCGAGGTCGTTGCATTATCCGCGCCCTCGCCCGACTGCGCGATCAAGGGCAATGTGTCGACCAATGGGCGCATCTTTCACATGCCGGGTCAGCGCGACTATGATCGCGTAACCATGCGGAATCCGGAAACGCGTTGGTTCTGTTCTGAAGCCGAGGCGCGCGCCGCAGGCTGGCGGGCCGCATTGCGCTGAAGGCCGTGTTCGACTGTGTCGGGTCAGATGCGAGCAATCGTGAAAAGCGGGCAGTGCGGGGCCCGGTGCTCGTGGCATCGTGCACCACATGGCGGGTGCTTGACACGTCGCGCAGCGCCTCTGTGCTGCGCGAGCACACTGGCGAGGACATGTCTGCCCCCCGGCAGAACCTGTTACAATTTGGCGATCAGGCTTGTGGCAGAACTGGCTGCTGTCATCGCGTGCCAGTTCCGGGCCGGTCGGATTGCACCCAGGATCATCCGAGCAGAAAATGGACCCGCGCCTGTGGGAAACGACCGTGACACCAGCGCTCCGACACGCCTGCACAGGCCAACTCTGACCTGTGCTCCGCCAAGTTTGAGCTGCGCGCCATGATGTATGTGGCCTGCGGTGACGATCCGGGCGGCTATTCGTCCGAACTGTCCAGAAGCATCTGCAAACGCGACCGGAAATCGGAGCTTTCGCTTAGCAACGCGCGACTTTGATCCAACATACCCGGTGCTGCCGCGATTTCCGGAAACGCTGCCTGGTCGCGTTGCACCTCGGATGGATCAGCCTGGGTCGGAGCAGCCGGTTCGGCACTCGGAGCGCTTTCGGGCGGATCAGGCTGAGGCACCAGGTCGCTTTGCTGCGCGAATGCCGGATCGTCTTCCCCGGCGCGGTCGCGCCCGTCATCGCTTGATGCTTGCGCTGCCGAAACCTGCCCGGTCGCGTTGCCAGACAGTTCCAGGGGCGCTGCAGCAGGGGGGATGCCCTGGATATCCGGCATCGCTTCGATGTCCGCAATTGCGCCGACCATACCTTCTTGTATCACAGTTTCCATGCCTGTCTGCTGATTGAGTTTTGGTGCCAGAAGCGCAGCCTGCTCATCAAACCCGAGACTGATCAGGCGCTCGGCAATCTGCCGGGCGCGCGCAGGGCTCAGGGTCTTTCGCTCCCATGGGCGCGTTTCAAAGACCAGAGTGACGAAATCCGCATCGCTGCCCTGATCGCTCAGCATATCCAGAAGATCCTCGAGCGCCCTGTCTCTGGACGCTTCCGGCAGGGCTGATATATCGGATCCGGCGAGCGCGAATGCCGCGTGAAAGGCCCCGTTCCGGCCCATCGCGCGAAGTGTCAGCTCTGCCAGTCGTTTCCCCTGCGCTGTGCCGCGCAGAGCAATCAGCCGGTTCTCGGCCAGCGCAACCAGATGCGCTTCGACAGGGGCCGCGTCGGTTTCGCGCCGCTCCAGAAGGAACAGAAGCATTTCATCAGAGATTTCGGGCGTCAGCGACGCTTCGAGCCGCCTTGCCTGTTCAGGTGGCGGTGTCTCTGCCAGCGCGAGCGCGACCCTGGCAAGCTGCACATCCTTCCCCCCCATGCCCGAAATCCGGTCCATCGCAGCCTGGATGCGATGCGCCTCGCGTGTCATGTCAGCCGCTACGAGTTTGCGCACGAGCCTTGGCCCGAGATGAACCCTCAGGGGGCGCGGCAGAGCCTCAAATCCCGGTAATAACTCCGTGAAGCGGACTGGCAGCTGATCTGCGGGCGCGGATGACCCGAGAAATGCCCATATGCTGCCCGCAGGCCCGCAATTCGCGAGAGCTGCGACAGCAGCTGGCGCAGCGTCTTCGTGATCGACAATATCTGCCATTGCCCGGATGATTGCTGCGAGCGGATCGTCCGCCCCGAAAAGCGCGGCGACCATTTGAGATTCCGCCCCGAACCCAAGCGCGAGGTAATCCAGTGCCAGCGCGATTGCTGCCGCGCGGTCGAGCATGTCCAGTTCGTTGTAAAGCGCTGAAACGCGTCGCGGATACGCCGGGAGCGCCGGATCGGAATCCTGATCGATCCGCGACAGTTGCGCCAGTGCCGGGCACAGCACGTCTGACTGCATGTCGCTTGCCACCCGGTCTGATAGATCAGTGACATCGGGCATCGCGAGATGCGCGTCCATTCCAGCAATCTGCGCGTTCGTATCTCTCCCGGCCATGTCGGGAACAGAACTGAACCTGCCACTGTCCTGATCAGAGGGCAGCAAGACGCCCTGTGCAACTGTTCGGGCAATGATCTCCCCCAACTCGGTGCTGACCTCTGATCGGGTGGTCTCGCTGACGGGTTGCTCTGCCGCCTGCGCGACAGGCTCGTCAACGGGTTCGTTGTCAAACACCCCCCGCAACGTCAAGGAGACCGGCCCGGAGCGCTCTTCGGGCAATGCACGCCTGTCTCGTGCAAGCAGGACGCCGGCCCGGCGACCGACAGTTGCCATGGCGTCCGGCTCTTGAAGAACATGCGCTGGACGCGGGCGCGGACGTATGGTTTCGGACAAGTCCTGCTTGTCGGGCGGCGAAGCACCGAGGATATCGATCACAAGAAATTGCGGTATATCTTCATAGGCACGTATCTCGCAGGGACAGGCCAGCTGTAATTCCAGCTGATTCTCGGCAGAGTTCAGAGATCGCAGGCGCGTGCGGGGGATGCGTGCGAAGGCCTGGGAGATATCGAATCGCAGAGGCGGTCCTTCGATCAGAAGTTTCGCCTGCATGGCTGTGGTCGAGACGCGCCAGCTGTTTTCCTCCGGGATCTGGATGACCAGCCTGGTGAAATCTGCATGTTCGCCGGAACGCACCGGCACTGTCGTCGTCTGCGCAAGGACATCTGCGGCAGCAAGGCCGAACAGAAGGCTTATAACGCAAAACAGTCCACGCATGATCACGCAGCATTCTTCTTGAGACTGCGCATCGCTTCATCGAGATCCGCAAAGTCCGGGCGCTGATGATGCGGTGTGTTCTGGCGCCCGACTTCGATACAGATATTCGCCGGGTGGGCGTGCAGATTCGCGACCAGAACCTCTCGGATAAGCTGATAGAAATGGTCATCCTCATCGGCAATCGCGCGCATCCGTCCAGCCATTGGCCCTACGAAACAATAGGACAGGAAAACCCCCAGAAACGTACCCGTCAACGCGCCGCCGATCATCTTGCCAAGAATATCGGGTGGTTGATCAATCGCACCCATCGTCTTGATGATTCCGAGCACCGCAGCAACGATCCCCAGCGCCGGCAAGGCGTCGGCGACCACCTGAACCGCGTGGCTGCTGTGCAGGGCATGGGCCTTGCGGGCCAGGAGCCGCTTGTCGAGAACCTCTTCAACCTGCATCGGATCATCATAATTCATCGAGGCGGCCCGCATGGTATCGCATATCAGTTCGACGGTATCATGATCCGCGCTGATACGTTCGTAGTTGTTGAAGATGCTGGAGGTCGCGGGCGCTTCGATATGCTCTTCGACCGCGACCGGATTCTGCCGTGCCAGCCAGATCAGCTCGAAAAGCAGGCAGAGCAGATCACGATAGTCCGCGGGGGTCCATCTGGGTCCTTTGAACACGCGCGTTATGTCACGCCCGGTGGCCTTGATCGTGCTCATGTCATTGCCCAGAATGAAGCCGCCAATCGCAGCGCCGCCAATCATCACCATCTCGAAGGGCAATGCCTTGAGAATGATACCCATCGTCCCGCCTGAACCAAGATAGCCGCCAATAACCATGACGAGGACGATCAGGATGCCAATCACTGCGATCACGCTTAACTCCTGTTTGTATTGAGCGTTGCTATCCGGGCTGTCCGGAAGACTCTGTTGCCCGGACTGTCGCAAATCCAGATTAAGAAAGTGCTTCGAGGCAGAAGTTCGGTGCGGGTCTTCATTTTCTCGGGGTCCTTGCATGCCGTCCCGCAAGAACTGCGCTGATGGCATAGGCGATGACCGGTTCCAGCCCTGACAGGATTTCGGCCGCGGTTTCAGGCTGCAGGCGCGCAATGAAGCCTGCAGAAAATTCGGTGTCCATCTGCGAAAACAGCTCGGCGGCCTGCTGCGGCTTCATGTTTTCGAAAACCGCTGTCAGTTGCCGCAGATCATCCTCAGCCGCGCTTTCCGTAAGGCGCAGCGTCGCGCGCAACTGCTCTTCCGCAGCAATCAGATCATCCAGCCTTTGGGTCAGTTCCTGTTCTGCTTCAAGCAAAGTCGCGCGTCGGGCGTCGAGCTCTGCTTCGATCCGGGCAAGCCGTGCTTCGCGCGCGCGTAGGGTTTCGAACAGATCTGCCGGATCTGCAGGGCTTTCGGCGATCGTGGGCGGTTCGGCGGCGGCGACATCCTCGTCGGGTTCGGCCGCAATTGCGTCTGCAACCCCAAGCCCCAGCCGAGAGATCCCGGCGGCAAGGAAGATCGCCGCGAGGATCAAGAGCAGACCCGATGTCACCGGTTGTCTGGATATGCGCCGTGTCATCGCGGAGTCCCGGCAGTTTCACGTCTGCGTATGACCCGCTGACGCGCATCTCCGTGGCGCTGCGCGTTGCGTCCGAAAGGGGCAAATTCGCCATCACCGGTCCCAGTTGCGGCGAATGACCGCGCCGGTTCTCTGGTCTCGTCATCAGCTTGCACGGCCGGAGTCTGCTGATGCGCGGCCATCAGCAGTTCCAACTGCCGCGCTGTTGCATCCGCGCGCGCGATCTGCTCTTCCAGCGTGGCATTGGACCGCAGGTTTGATTGTTCCGCCGCATGCAATGCCTTGGTCAATGCATCGACCTGCTGTGACAGGATGGCAATGGCCTTGCCGACATCCCCGTCAAGCCGCGTGAAGGCCCGCAGACGACGCGACAGCAAGAGACAATATGCGGCTGCCAGCAAGGCACTCGCGGCGATGATTATGTCGATGATGATGTGCAAACCGGGCCCCTCAGTTCAAGATGAATTCGGTGATCAGAAAATCGCGAATATGACCCTCACCCGCGATGACCTGCAGGCGTCGCAAAAGCTGTGCCCGCAGCCGGATCAGCGCAGCCGGGTCTTCCAGATCCTGGGGGTCGACTGCGCGTAAATATGTATTCACGATATCCATGAAGCGCGGCTGCATGCGCAGCATCGCTGCTTCTGACGCGGCACCGACCTCGACCTGGGCTGAGAAGCGCAGCAGCCGTGCCGTGCCCGGGGATGCAAGTGAAATCGTCATGTTTTCCAGCGGGATATGGGCAAAGTCCATATCCGGTTGTGCGGGTGCGTGCGGTGTCGCCTGCGGTGCGAGAATCATGCCCGAATAGACCGCATAGAAACTGCCACCCCCCAGCATGATTGCGCCGATCAAGCCCGCAATTACGGGCAGTTTGCGGCGCTTCGCGGGCGTTTCGGGGGTCGGACTGTCTGCGGTGTCAGCTTGCGACATCGGTGTTTTCCGTTCTGATCCATCCTTTTGTTGTTTTCGCACAAGGTCACTAACCGAATGTTAAGCGATCCGCGCGAAAACCTCTGTGGAAGGCAGGAGCCTGACCATAGGAGAAACGCATTGCAGCAACTCACATCCTTGTGGAATGCGCTGGATACACGGCGTCAGGTGCTGGTGATCGGAGCGGGGGTCGCGATGTTCGCGGCCATACTGGGCCTGACCAGACTTGCCACGGCGCCCGGCATGTCGCTGCTCTATGCCGGGCTGGAGGATGCGGCGGCGGGCGAGGTGATCGAGGCGCTCGAAGCGCGCAACCTGGCTTATGATGTGCGCGGTGACGCGATTTTCGTGCCCTCGCATCTGCGCGACGAAACCCGGTTGATGCTTGCTGCCAGCGGACTGCCCGCAAATTCGCATTCAGGATATGAATTGCTTGACGGGCTCAGCGGGTTCGGCACGACCTCGCAGATGTTTGACGCCGCCTATTGGCGCGCAAAAGAGGGCGAGCTGGCCCGCACGATCGTCGCCAGCCCGCATATCCGGACCGCGCGTGTCCATATTGCGCAAACCGGCAGCAGCGCGTTCCGGCGAGAGATCGCGCCGACGGCTTCGGTCACGGTCACAACGGCCGGTTCGGTTCTGACCGCCGCGCAGGCACGATCTCTGCGGTTTCTGGTGGCCTCGGCTGTGGCCGGCATGGCACCGGAGGATGTTTCGGTGATCGACGGAACCGGCGGGCTGGTCTACGGTCCCGAGGCTGATGTGCAGGGCAGCGGGCAGGGGGCGGACCGGGCCCAGGAATTGCGGCGCAATGTCGAGCGCCTGCTCGAAGCCCATGTCGGCCATGGCCGGGCCGTGGTCGAACTGAACATCGAGACCGTCACGGATCGCGAGGTCATTCATGAACGCAGGCTCGACCCCGAATCGCGTGTCGCCATCAGCAGCGAGACCGAAGAGAACAGTGTCACCAGCACGGATAGTCGCGCGCAGGGGGTGACTGTGGCCAGCAACCTGCCGGATGGCGATGCGGCGGCCACCGATGGTTCGGCCGAATCACGCGAAACGCAGACGCGCCAGCGCAACAATTTCGAAATTTCCGAAACCCGTCGTGAACTTGAGCGTCATCCCGGTGCGATCCGGCGCATGACCGTCGCAGTCCTGATCGATGGTTTGCGCGAGCCGGATGCCGATGGGGTGATGGTCTGGCAGCCGCGCCCGGATGCCGAGCTGGAAGCCCTGCGCGAGCTGGTGGCCTCGGCGGTCGGCTTTGATGAGGCGCGGGGCGACGTGATCACCTTGCGGTCGCTCCCTTTCGAGCCGGTCACGGCCATCGGCACCGAGGCAAGCAGCGGGTTTTTCAATCTCTCTTCGCTTGATCTGATGACAGTGCTGAAATGGGTTTTTCTGTTGCTGGCGATGCTTGTTCTGGCGCTTTTCGTGCTGCGCCCGGTTCTGCAGGCGGCCACCAGACGGGCTGATGACGCATCGGCAGACGGGCAGATCGGGCGATACGCGCCCGAATTGCTGACCGATGCGGCCGGGCAACAGGCCGTGGCCGACAAACCTGGCATGCCGGAGCCGGAGCCGGATGACCCGGTTGCGCGGCTGCGCAATCTGATCGAGGCGCGCGGCGAGGAATCCGCTCAGGTGCTGCGCCACTGGATGGAAGAACGCAAGGAGTCGCAATGAGCCAGAGTCTGCTTAAACTCGAGGTTTTCGAAACGGCCGGGATCGGTGATGCGCAGACGGTTTTCGACCCACGCCAGGCCGAGAAACTGCGCGAGACGGCCTTTGAACAGGGCTATGCCGCAGGCTGGCAGGACGCGCTTGAACATATGCGCAATGAAGACGCCCTGCGCAGGATAGCGGCCGAAGAGGCGCTGCAGGCGGTCAGTTTCGGCTATCACGAGGCCCATGCTGCGCTGCAGGCCCAGTTTCTTGCCTTGATGCAGGCAATTCTTGCGCAGCTTATGCCCGAGACAGTGCGCCATGCCCTGCCATCCTGTCTGGAACAGGAGCTCGCAGCCCTGGTCCGGCAGAATACCCGGCTTCCGGTCGAGATCCTCTGTGCGCCCGAGGCCCGCAGCACGCTGGAGCCGATCATCGCGCAGGTTGCCGGGTTGCAGGTCGATCTGATCCCGGAGCCCAGTTTCTCGGAAGCCCAGGTCGCGCTGCGGCTTGGCGCGCAGGAGCGCAGGATTGACCTTGATGGCGTGCTTGCCGCGCTCGGCGCGATTTTCGAGCGCAGCCTGCAGCGTCATCACGACAAGGAGAGAGAACATGGATAGTGGCGATCTGAGCAGCGGGATACTCAATCAGGTGCCGATCGAGATTGCGATTTCGGTGGGGCGCGCGCGTCCG
This sequence comes from Natronohydrobacter sp., assembly GCA_007118445.1. Taxonomy (GTDB): domain Bacteria; phylum Pseudomonadota; class Alphaproteobacteria; order Rhodobacterales; family Rhodobacteraceae; genus Roseinatronobacter. The sequence goes on along the minus strand of SKRP01000008.1, from coordinate 1,196 downwards.
CTGGTGCGCGATCTGGTCAAGCTGAAGCGCGATTCGGTTCTGACGCTGGACCGGCGGGTCGAGGATCCGGTGGAATTGTTCATCGGCGACAAGCTGATCGCTCGCGGCCAGTTGCAGGAACTGGAGGGCGATCAGGCCGGGTATCTGGGGGTGCGCCTGACGGAAATCATCGATCTGCGCGATGCGCTGTGACCGCTTGCCCATGCGCCCGGCCATCCGCATTGCCGGGCAGGCAATCGCGTCGCGCAATCCCGACGGGCTGACCGCCACCGGCGACGGGTCTTGTGGCAAAGCGCGTGCGCGCCGGATGTCACGCCGTCCGGATGGCACGCCGGGCAGCAGCGGGCGACCCGGTGACGTCATCTGGCGGGCGCTGCAACGCCACATCCTGTTCCGGCGTGCGCTGGGCCTGTTGCTCGTCAGTCTTGCGCTTCTGCTAAGCGCGCCGACGGCGCTGCAGGCGCAGGAAATCACGGTCGATTTCGGTGATCAGGGCGCGCTCAGCCTGCGTGTGGTGCAGCTTCTTGTCCTGCTGACCCTGCTCAGCCTGGTACCGGGGCTGCTGGTCATGGTGACCTGTTTTCCCTTCATCGTGACGGTGCTGGCGATCCTGCGGCAGGCGATGGGGCTGATGCAGTCGCCGCCCAATATGCTGATCGTTTCGCTGGCGCTGTTTCTGACCTATTTCGTGATGGAACCGGTCTTTCTGGCCGCATGGCAAGGCGGGGTGGTGCCGCTGAACGAGGGCAGTCTGGACATCGATGCGGCCTTTGTCGCGATGATGGACCCGTTCCGGCAGTTCATGGCCCTGCGGGTCGATCCGCAGACCTTCGAGAGCCTGGCCTCGCTGCGCCCCGGTGTCAGCCCGGATCTGTCGCCCGATGCACCGCTGTCGGTGCTGGTGCCGTCCTTCATGCTCAGCGAGATCACCCGCGCCTTTCAGATCGGGTTTCTGATCTTCCTGCCCTTCCTGATCATCGATCTGGTGGTGGCGGCGGTGCTGATGTCGATGGGCATGATGATGGTGCCGCCCGCCATCGTGTCGCTGCCCTTCAAGCTGTCCTTCTTCGTCATCGCCGATGGCTGGCGGCTGGTGTCCGAAGCGCTGGTGCGCAGCTATTTCTGAGCATCAGTCAATTGCGCTTTCATGCGCGTATTGCTTTGGAATGACCTGTGCAAGGGAGCGACGCCCCCTT
>SKRP01000094.1 GCA_007118445.1 Natronohydrobacter sp. | reverse complement strand
CGTAACCGGGCCACCCTTTGTCTTGCTTATCGCGAGCCTTGCAGTTCTTCGCGGCGCATGTCGACGATGCCTTCGAAGAAGCTGTGATCGACCTCGACCCAGCCCTGCCCCTCACCGAACGAAATGTCGTAATAGCACTGTGCATCGGTTTCGAGCTGGTTGGCGAGATAGTCGCTGACGATGTCCTTGACCTCTTGCGGCAGCGCCTGACGGATCACCACAGGACCATTTGGAATGATCGGGCTTTCCCAGATGATGCGCAGCTCTGACATGTCCAGCAAACCATTATCGATCATGCGCCGCAGGTTGCCGCGTGTATACCCCTCGGCAGGGTCGCCCTGACCCGACGCCCAGGTCACGCCTGCATCATACTGGCCTTGCAGCACGGCGATGACAGCCTGTTCATGGCCGCCGCCAAAACCTGTGCGGCTGAAGAATTCCTCTTCAACGATCCCGGCGCGACGCAGCTCAAAGCGCGGCACGATATAGCCAGAGGTCGAGTTGGGGTCAGCATAGGCCAGCGAATGGCCTTCCATGTCTTCCAGCGAATGAATGTCGCTATCGGCACGCACATACATCGGTGCAATATAGCCGGTCGAGCCATCCGCTTCGGCAGAAACGAAGATGGGCTCAACAGCATTGGCGTCTTGCAGATAGATACCCGCATAGGCCGATGCGCCAAGTGCAGCATAGTCAAGCTGGCCCGCCAGCAGACCTTGCATCACCCCGGCATAATCGGGTGCGGGAAACATCTCGACCGGGATGCCCAGACGCTCTTCCAGCGCCACGCGCAGGCAGTCATTGTTGCGCAGGCGGTCGGCTTCGTTTTCGCCGCCCAGCAGGCCGATGCGGAAGACGGGCAAGTCGCTGCGCCAGTCAGCGCTGGCGGTCATTGGCAGCGTGCTCAGAGCGGTGGACGTGGCAAGCAGCAGTGCAAGAGCCTTGGTGTTCATTGTGATCTCCGGATCATGTTGGCAGCTTTGAACCCATGCAGGGAACGCCCGCCAATTTTCAGGAGTCGGTAACAGTGGCTCGACATTGACGTGAAGAATTTGTGAAAGTTTGCTCGAAGACCATGCGTGCGACTGTCACAATGCCAGCTCACGATGAGAGCGCCGGGTTTGCCTCGTCTGGGCTGGCGCGCTGCTCGGCTTCGGTGATCGCTGCCCCAGCGTCTGCCGATTTCGTGGAACCGAAGCAAATCCTCATAGCGCACGCTCCGCCCTTGTTCGGCAGGCGCTGCCCTCCGCTGTGGGACAGGGACCCCGGTTGACCGTGAAACCTCTTTGCGACTGCATCATGGGCAGCAGGGATCTCTTCCACCATCAGCAGGCATGTCCGGGCAGTCTCAGGGCCCGCGCTCTTGCGCCCGAACAGATGCACCTCCGCAATGCCCGAGCGCGGCACAGCATAGGCCGACAGCCGGGTCTTCCCCACGCTGCAAACAAACCTTCAGGCGCTCAAGAAGGCGACGGCCTTTCCGGTGTCGGAGAGGGGCCGCAACCGGGGCGTGGGCACTGTCAGTCATCCACAAGCGCCCGCTGATAGGCCGGGCGCGCCGCGCAACGCTCGACCCAGCCGCGCACGTCCGGATGATCGGGCGTGGCGTCTGGGAAGTAGAGATAGGTGGAGCACAGCAGAATATCAGCGGCACTGAAGCGGTCATTCACCAACCAGTCGCGCCCTTCCAGTGCCGGGATCAGCCGCGCGGCGATCTCGGCGCGGCCCCGGAACGTGGCCTGCGCTACCGGATGATCAGCCACGCCCAGCACTTCGGCGATGTAGGCGGGCTCGACCACGCCGCAATACCAGAACAGCCATGTCAGATAGGCGCCGCGACCGGGGGTGCCCTGCACCGGGCCAAGATTGCGGTCGGGGAGCAGATCGGTCAGGTACAGCAGGATCGCCGCTGTCTCGGTGATCAGCGTGCCATCATGTTCGAGCGCGGGCACCTTGCCGTCGGGATGCGGGTTGCGCGGATCGCGCGCGCCCGATCCGTCCTGGCGGGGGATGTCGCAGCGCACGGTCTCGAACGGAACATCAAGTTCGTGCAATAGCCACATGATGCGGCCAGAGCGGGATTGCGGGGCGTGATAGAATGTCAGCATCGGGGGGTCCTTGTTGCTTGCCCGAAGCTTTTAACGCAGGCATCCTGACAGAACACGTCAGGAGCCCTCCATGCCCCGCAGTGATCGGCTGCTTCGCCTCCTCCAGCATCTGCGCACCGAGCCCGCGCCGGTGACCGCCGCGCGGCTGGCCGCGCTTTCGGATGTGTCCGCGCGCGCGATCTACCGCGACATCGCGGCGCTGCGGGTGGCTGGCGCCATCATCGACGGGCAGGCAGGGTATGGCTACACGCTGACCGAAGACGCCGCGCTGCCGCCGCAAATGCTCTCGCGGCTGGAGATCGAGGCGGTGATCCTCGGGCTGTCCTCGGTGCGGGCCGAAGGGGATGCAGAGCTTGCGCAGGCAGCGACCGAGGCGCTGGCCAAGATCACGGCGTCCCTGCCCGAACAGGCCCGCCATCATGCCCGCCATGCCGGGTTGCGCGCGGCGCGCGTTGATCCCAAACCGCCGCTGGCCATCGATCCCGGCACCGTGCGCGCGGCCATGTGGGACGAGCGCGCGCTGGATATCGACTATTCTGATGCAGAGGGGCGCGCGACCCGGCGGCGCATCTGGCCGCTCTCGGTGGTGTTCTTCGAGCGGGTGCTGATCGTGCTGGCCTATTGCACCCTTCGGCAGGATTTCAGGGCGTTCCGGCTGGACCGGATCAGGAAGATGCAGGTGACCGGCGAGAGCTTCCGCCCGCGCCGCGCCGCGCTGCTGCGGCAGTATCTGGAGCGCGATTGCGGGCCGGTCGCTTAGCGCCCGCCCGGCTGTTGTCGGTCGCGTCGTTGCCGCAGTTGCCGGTTTGCGGTATACGACATGCAACGCAAGGAGCGCATCGTGACCGACACTCTCCACAACCGCTGACTTTGTCCATCAGGGGCAATTTCTCCGGCCCGAGGCCGGGGTTTCAGCATGTGTGGATGGAGTGAGAGACTTGCGTATCTTCAAGGAATGCAATGAACCGGCCTTCTGGGCCGACCCTGCCGCGGGGTTTGCGCGGCTTTTCGCG
>SKRP01000309.1 GCA_007118445.1 Natronohydrobacter sp. | reverse complement strand
TGCCATCGAGGATCAGGGCGCGGATTGGGTGCATGTCGATGTGATGGATGGGCATTTTGTCCCCAATATCACTTTCGGCCCTGCGACCTGCGCCGCGATCCGCCCCCATATCCGCGGCGTGATGGATGTGCATCTGATGATCGCGCCGGTCGATCCTTATATCGAGGGATTCGCGAAGGCAGGGGCGGATATCATCACCGCGCATATGGAAGCCGGGCCGCATATTCACCGCACGCTTCAGGCCATTCGGGCAACGGGCGCGAAAGCGGGGCTGGCGCTGAACCCCGGCACGGGGCTGGATGGGGTGGAGAACCTGCTCGATCTGCTGGATCTGGTCTGTGTGATGACGGTCAATCCGGGTTTTGGCGGGCAGGCTTTCATCGATATGTCGGACAAGGTGCGCCGCTTGCGCGCGCTGATCGGCGAGCGGCCCATCCATATCGAGATCGATGGCGGGATCACGCCTGCAACTGCGCCGATCATGGCGCGTGTGGGCGCGGATGTGCTGGTGGCGGGATCGGCGGTGTTCAAGGGGGGCTCAGTGGCGGATCCGGCCCCTTACGGGGCCAATATCCGCAGCATCCGGGCGGCGGCAGAGGGCGCGCTTGGGGTGGTGGTGTGATCCGGGCGGTTGTGTTTGATCTCGATGGCACGCTGATAGACAGTGCCCCGGATATCTGGCGCGCGGCCAATCAGGTGCTGGAGGGCGAGGGGCTGCCGCTGGTCACATTCGAGCAGTCGCGCGGCTTCATCGGGCGCGGTGCGCGGGTTTTCGTCGAGCGGATGGAACTGGCCGTGACCGGGGCCAATGATCCGGCGCGCACGGCGCATCTGCACGCGCGGTTTCTGCATTTCTACGAGCGTGCGCATGAGGGCACGCAGGTCTATCCGCATGTCAATGAGACATTGGAGGGCTTGCGCGGGCAGGGGCTGCGGCTGGGGTTGTGCACGAACAAGCCCTTGCGGCCCACGCAGGCGGTGCTGGCGCATCTGGGTTGGGACGGGCTGTTCGAGAGTGTGATCGGGGGCGACTCGCTGCCTGTGGCCAAGCCTGACCCCGCGCCACTTCTGGCCGTGCTGGAGGGGATGGGGCTGGGTCTGCCCGAGATCGCCTATATCGGCGACAGCGAGACCGATGCCGAAACTGCTGAACGCGCGGGTGCGCGCTTCGGGCTGTATACCGAAGGGTATCGGAAATCGGCCCCCGAGGCACTCTATCACCAGTTCCGTTTCAATGATTACCGCCAGTTGCCGGAGTTGATTCATGGCTGAGCGACGCCCATTGCCGCCACCTTTGCCGATGCCGAAACCGGGGCTGTGGCGGCGCACGCCACCGGCGATCTTTCCGCCCATCATGGGGCTGTTTGGTCTGGGCATGGGCTGGCGCGCGGCGGCCCCGGCTTTTGGCCTGTCGCCTGCGATCAGCGATCTGATACTAGGGGCGGTGGCGCTGCTCTTTGTCTTTGCGTTGGTGGCCTGGGTCGCAAAACCCCTGCGCCGCCCCTCGGTGGTGCTGGAGGAATTGCGCGTGCTGCCCGGTCGGGCCGGGTTGGCGGCGGCGTCCTTGAGCCTGATGCTGCTGGCGGCCGCGTTGGCACCTTTCGTGACCGGGCTGGCGCGCGGTTTGGCGGTGCTCGCCTTCAGCCTGCATGTGGGGCTGCTCGCGGTGCTGATCCATGTGCTGCGGTCCGGCCCGCCCGAGGGGCGCGTGGTCACGCCGATCTTTCACCTGACCTTTGTGGGGTTCATCATCGGCGGCGTCGCGGCAAATGCGCTGGGAGAGCATGAGATCGCGCGCTGGCTGGTCTGGTCCATGTTGCTCCCGGCGGGGGTGATCTGGGGGATTTCTGCGCGGCAACTGACCCGCGCGCTGCCACCTGCGCCGCTGCGCCCTCTGCTCGCGATCCATCTGGCCCCGGCGAGCCTGTTCACGATTGTCGCCCATGGCGCAGGAATGGAGGCTGCGGCGCATGGCTTCCTCGCGCTGGCGGTCGCAATCCTGGTGGCGCTTCTGCTATCGGCGCGCTGGCTGGTGGCGGGCGGCTTCTCGGCGCTTTGGGGCGCGTTCACCTTTCCGCTGGCGGCGGTCGCCACTGCGCTGATCCTGGTGTCGCAGGGCGCCGGCGTGATGGGCTGGATCGGCGGGTTCATTCTGGCCTTCGCGACGCTTTTCATTCCGGTCATCGCCTATCGCATCCTGAAGATGTGGGCAGGCGGAATGCTGGCGGTCAGGACCAATGCGGCGGAAGCGTGACAGGTCTTTGGCGTGACGGGTCTTTGGCGTGACGGGGGTTTTCTTTTCGCTTGGGACGTGAAATGGGACAGCGCCAAGCGATCCACCTGACAAGGAGCAAGCCCATGCAGATTCGCGAGGCGCTGACCTTTGATGACGTGCTGCTGGTGCCCGCAGCCTCTTCCGTGTTGCCGACCCAGGCGGACACCTCGACCCAGGTCACCAAATCCATCCGGATGAATATTCCGCTGCTGTCTTCGGCCATGGACACAGTGACCGAGGCGCGCATGGCGATTGCCATGGCGCAGATGGGCGGGATCGGGGTGATCCATCGCAATCTGGATGTGGATGCGCAGGCGCAGGAAGTCCGCCGTGTGAAGCGGTTTGAATCGGGCATCGTGTTCGACCCGATCACGCTCACCCCGGATCAGACCCTGCGCGACGCCAAGGACTTGCAGGCGCGCTATAATGTGACAGGCTTTCCGGTGGTCGACGATCAGGGCCGCGTGCTGGGGATCGTGACCAATCGCGACATGCGCTTTGCATCCGATGATGCGACGCCGGTCAAGGTGATGATGACGCAGGACAATCTGGCGATCCTGCGTGAACCTGCTGACCGCGACGAGGCGCGCTCGCTGATGCAGGCGCGGCGGATCGAGAAATTGCTGGTCACGGACGGGCAGGGGCGGCTGACCGGCCTTCTGACGCTGCGCGATATTGACCGGGCGGTGCTGAACCCGTCTGCCTGCAAGGATGAACTGGGGCGGCTCAGGGTTGCTGCGGCCTCGACCGTGGGGGATGCGGGCTATGAGCGGTCAATGGCGCTGATCGAAGCAGGTGTCGATCTGGTGGTGATCGACACGGCGCATGGCCATTCCGAAGGCGTGGCCAAGG
>SKRP01000029.1 GCA_007118445.1 Natronohydrobacter sp. | reverse complement strand
TCACCCCCGATATCGCTGTGTTCACCAATCTTTCGCCCGACCATCTGGACCGCCATCACGGCATGGGCGGCTATTTCGCCGCCAAGCGCAGGCTGTTTGCCGAAGGCGGGCCGGACCGCGCTGTCATTGGCGTGGATGAGATCGAGGGGCAGTTCCTCGCAGGCCAGCTGGCGCAAGCGCCAGAGGACGCACGGGTGATCCGCATCTCATCGGGCTCAAAACTGGCCGGGCCGGGTTGGAATGTGTTCGCGCGCAAGGGATACCTCGCGGAAACCCGGCGCGGCAAGCAGGTGGCCAGCATTGATCTGCGGGCGATGCAGGGTCTGCCCGGCGCGCATAACCACCAGAATGCCTGCGCCGCCTATGCGGTCGCGCGCACGCTGGGGCTGGCGCCGCGCCTGATCGAGGATGCGCTGGCCAGTTTCCGGGGCCTGCCGCATCGCAGCCAGCTGGTCGCCGAAGCGGGCGGGGTGCGCTTTATCAACGACTCGAAAGCCACGAATGTCGAAAGCGCCGCGCAGGCGCTGCAGGCCTTCGAGCGCATCCGCTGGATCGCGGGTGGGCTTGGCAAGGAGGGCGGCATTGCCGCCCTTGCCCCGCATCTGGGCCGGGTGCGCAAAGCCTATCTGATCGGCCATTCCGCGCGCGATTTTGCCCTGCAACTGGGCGAAACCCCGCATGATATCAGCGAAACGATGGAGCGCGCGGTGGCCTTGGCGATGGCCGAGGCCGAGCCGGGCGATGTCGTTCTGCTGGCCCCGGCAGCAGCGAGTTTCGACCAGTTCCCCGATTTCGAAAAACGCGGCGAGGCGTTCATGACCGCTGTCAGCGACGCGTTGCGCGCATGAATACCGACACGCCGCGCGGCTTTGCCTTTGCCGGATGCGCTTTTCTGATCTGGGGGATGCTGCCCTTCTATTTCCGCGCGCTCGAGCATGTGCCGACGCTGGAAGTGATCGCGCATCGGGTGATCTGGGCCGTGCCGATGGCGCTGGGTGTGCTGATCTGGCTAGGGCGCACGGCGGATCTGCGCGCGGCGCTGGGCCGCCCGCAGATGCTGGCCATGGCCTTTGTCACGGCAGCGCTGATTTCGGTCAACTGGATCACCTATGTCTGGCTGATCCAGACCGGCCAGGCGATGGAGGCCGCGCTGGGCTATTACATCAACCCGATTTTCACCGTGGCGCTGGGCGCCGGGCTGCTGGGCGAGCGGCTGAGCCTGCGCCAATGGGGCGCTGTGGCGCTGGCCGCGGCCGCTGTGGTGGTGCTGACCCTTGAGGCCGGGTCGCTGCCGCTGGGCGCGCTGTTGCTGGTCTTCAGCTGGGGCGGGTATTCCTTTTTCAAACGCGCGCTGCCCATCGGCCCCAATCAGGGCTTTGCGCTGGAGGCGCTGATCCTGCTGCCCATCGCGCTGGGCTTCGTCGTCTGGACCTATACGCAAGGCGCGCTGTTTGCCGCGCAGGCGGGCTGGGGTGATCTGCTGCTGCTCGTCGGGGCGGGGGCGGTGACAGCCGTGCCGCTGATGCTTTATGCCAACGGGGCCAAGGGGCTGACGCTCTCGACCATCGCGATTGCAGGCTATACGATCCCGACCATGATTTTCCTGATCTCGGTCTTTATCTTCCGCGAACCCTTTGAGGGCGCGCGGCTGGTGGCCTTTCCGATGATCTGGGGCGCGATGGCGCTCTATATCTGGGAAGTGCTGCGCAAACGCCGCGCGATGCTGGTCGCGCAGAGCTTGCCGCAGCAGGGACCGGGCTAGGTTTCCTCTCATGATGGATGTTATGTCGAGAACCCTGATCTTTTTGCTGCCCCTGCTCGTGGTGCTGGCAGGCTGGCTACTGATCACCCGCGCACCGGTCTATCTGCCCCGGCTTGATCCGCAGGCCCCGCCACCGCCCGACGGGCCGAGCCTCGTCTACGGTTTTGCCACGCTGACCAACCCGGTGGTCCGCTTTGTCGTCGTGGGCCGCCATGTGCCTGCCGAACCCGCGCAGCTGCGCGGCTGGCAGCGCCACCGGCGCGATCTGCGCGATGCGCCCGATATGGTGCTCGACGGAGTGGTGTTCGAAGTCACCCCCGAAGAACTGATCCGGCTTGACCGCTATGAACAGACCGGGCGAAAATACCGTCGCGACAAACTGGTTCTGGAAGATGGCCGCATGGCCTGGGTCTACCGTCTGATCGGGCAGAGCGGGATCGAGGCGGTTCAGGACTGACAAAGGGGCCGTGCCATGAGGCTGCATGACCATATCCCGCGCGGGCATTTCCTGCACTTGCCGCCGCATTCCGGTCAGGACAGTGGCGCGCGGCGCGTGGGCGTCGAGGTCGAATTTGCCGGGCTGAGCGTGACAGAGACCGCTGCGATCATCGCCGGGGCCTGGGGCGGACAGACAAGCCCCGAGGGCAGCCGCGATCTGGTGATCGAGGGCGGGCGTCTGGGCAAGGTCAAGGTCGAGCTGGATATTTCACTCGCCAAGAAATGGGCTGAGGACATGGCCGCGCGCGCGCTGGGCGATCTGGTCCCGGTCGAGATCATCACCGCCCCGCTGCGCCAGGACCAGCTTGCCGAATGCGAAACCCTGTTGCAGCGTCTGGAACGCAAGGGCGCGCTGGGCACGCAGGCGAAACTGGGCTACGGCTTCGGCGTGCATCTGAACCCGGAACTGCCGCCCTCCGGGCCTGAAGCTTTCATCGCCATCGCGCGCGCTTACGGGCTGCTGGAGCATTGGCTGCGCCAGTCTGCGCCGCTGGATCACGCGCGCCGTGTGCTGCCTTTCGTCAACCCCTGGCCCGATGCGCTGATTGATGCGCTTGCGCGACAGGCCGACTGGGACATGGCCGCTTTCGCGCAAACCTATGCCGAACTCGCCCCCGCGCGCGGCTTCGGTCTGGACCTGCTGCCCGCGCTGGAAGACGCCTGCCCGCAGGCATTGGCGGCGCTGCCCGAGGATCAGCTCAAGGGCGGGCGGCCGACATTTCATTACCGCCTGCCCGAATCGCGGATCGGCGATGCGGAATGGTCGCTGGCCTATGAATGGAACCGCTGGGTTCTGGTCGAACAGGTCGCCACGGACCCTGCGCTTCTGGCGGCGCTGGCCGAGGCTTGGCTGCAGCATCGCGACCGGATG
>SKRP01000215.1 GCA_007118445.1 Natronohydrobacter sp. | reverse complement strand
CTGTCGATCCCGGTGATCCAGACCCGCGACGTGATGGCGGGCGAGACTGTGGGCTATGGCAACAGCTTCACGGCCCCGCGCGACATGCGGCTGGCGACGATTTCGGCAGGCTATGCCGATGGCATCCAGCGCGCGCTGTCGGGCAAGGCCACGCTCTGGGCCGGTGACATCCCCTGCCCGCTGGTGGGCCGGGTGTCGATGGATCTGCTGACCATTGATGTGAGCGATCTGCCGGATGACCCGGAAACGCTGGATCTGCTGGGACCGCATCAGGGCATCGACACAGTGGCCGATCTGATCGACACGATCGGCTATGAAATCCTGACCGGGCTGGGCCATCGCTACGCGCGGCAGTATCTCTGAGCCGCGACGGCCCGCCTTCGCGTCAGATCGAATAGCGCTCCATCGACATGGAATCCTGCCGCAGCCGCGTCTCGAAGGCCAGCGAGATATGCGCGCGCAGCGCTTCATAGGCGCGGTCGCCATCGCCTGCGGCAATCGCCTCGACAATGCGGTGATGTTCCTCGATGGTCTGCTGCCCGCGCCCGGCAAAGGAAATCGACGTGGTGGCCAGCAGCGCCATCGAGCGATGCACCAGATCAAGCTGCTGCACCAGATAGCGGTTATGCGAGGCCAGATGGATCTGCTTGTGAAACCGTTTATTGGCCCGGCTCAGCGCCTGCGGATCGTCGATCAGCTTGCGGTCCTCCTCGACCATGGCGCGCAGCAGGCGGATTTCCTCGGCGGTGGCATGGCGTGCGGCCAGCCGGGCGGCCAGCCCTTCAAGTTCCGAACGCACCATATACAGTTCGGCCAGCTGGTTGTGATCAAGCGAGGCCACGATCAGCGACCGCCCGTCCCGTGTCAGCAGCGATTGCGTCTCAAGCCGTTGCAGCGCTTCGCGAATGGGCGTGCGCGACATGCCGAACCGCTCGGCCAGTTCCGATTCCACCAGCCGGTCGCCGGGTTTGTAGATGCCCATATCGATCGCTTCAAGGATCAGCGTATAGGCGTCTTTCACGGGTTTGATCTCGGTCATCAGGGTCTCGCGTATACTTGCGCACACAAAAGCCCGGTTTGCCGGGGATGGCAAGCCCTGACCGCTTGCAACGCGCGCCCACTGCGCTACACCGCTTCTCATGCCAGCAGAATTCTTTCGCGACCGCACCGCATGGGTCTTTGACCTCGACAACACGCTCTACCCGCCCGAGACGCGGCTTTTCGACCAGATCGAGGCACGTATGGTTGCCTATGTGAGCGCGCAGCTCAAGGTTGATGCGCGCGAAGCGGGGCGTTTGCGCAAGCTCTACTGGGCCGAATACGGCACCACGCTGGCCGGGCTGATGGCGTTGCATGATCTCGACCCCGACCCCTATCTGGTCGATGTGCATGATATCGATTTCTCGGTGCTCAGCCCGGACCCGGAACTGCGCGCGCGGATTTCTGATCTGCCAGGGCGCAGGATCGTCTACACCAATGGCTCGGCCCCCTATGCCCGCCGGGTGCTGGAGGCGCGCGGGCTGAGCGGGGTCTTCGATGCGGTCTACGGCGTCGAGGATGCAGGCTACCGCCCCAAGCCGGAAGCCGATGCCTTTGCCCGCGTCTTCGCCCGCGACGGGTTGCAGCCAGACCGCGCGGCCATGTTCGAGGATGACCCGCGCAATCTGGCCGTCCCGCATGATCTGGGGATGCGCACTGTGCTGGTCACGCCAGAACCGCTGGCCGCGCAGCATATCCACCACCATACGCGCGATCTGAGCGGCTTTCTGGCCGCGATCCTGCCCAACCTGTCCTGACCCGTCCTGCGCGCTTCTGCCGCGCGACATTCGGTCGTGCTGCGCCGCAGCGCAGCATTTCCTATATCCGCCGCAGATGTTTTGACAGGAGACCAGCCCCATGACCGCGACATTCGACAGCAACAGCGACACGCAGACCACTACCGAAGCGCCAACCCGCCGCAGCTGGCGGAACTCGGACGAGCCCTGGCCGATCTGGGCTGCGATTCTGGTTTTCCTGAATATCGTGGTGATCGCGGCCAAATTCTGGGGGCTGGCCGGGCTGGTCACAGTGATGGTGCCTGCTGCCATCGGGATGCTGGTGGTGCTGCTGCTGGTGGTCAGAGGCTAGGCCAGCGTGCCGCATTGCACGCGCTCTGGCTGACGCTATGATCATGGGCGTCAGATCAGAGGCAGTCCAACCATGCGTGAGCAATTCGATATCGTGATTTCGGGCGGGGGCATTGCGGGCATGACCGCAGCCGCCGCCTTTGGCAGTGCAGGCTACCGCACGCTTTGCGTCGACCCTGCCCCGCCGGTGATTGCCGAGGCCGATCCCGGCTCGGACCTGCGCAGCACCGCCTTTCTGCACCCATCGGTCAAGGTGCTGGAACAGGCAGGACTGTGGGAGCGTTTCACCGCCCATGCCATGCCCTTGCAGGTCATGCGCATTGTCGATGCAGGTGGCGAAGTGCCGGAACCGCGCGTCAGCCATGATTTCAACGCCTCGGACATCTCGGACCAGCCCTTTGGCTGGAACCTGCCCAACTGGCTGCTGCGGCGCGAAATCGCGGCGCGGCTGGCCGAGTTGCCGGATGTGAGTTTTCGCCCCGGCATCGCCACAACCCGCCTGACCACCCGCGAAACGGCAGCGCTGATCGGCCTGTCCGATGGCACGACAGTCGAAGCGCAGCTGCTGATCGCCGCCGACGGGCGCAATTCGCCGATGCGGCAGGCGCTGGGCATTGGCGTGCGCACGACACGGTTCGGGCAGAAAGCGCTGGCCTTTGCGGTCACACACCCGGTCCCGCATGAAAATGTCTCGACCGAGATCCACCGCTCGGGCGGCCCCTTTACCTTCGTCCCGCTGCCCGACCGCGACGGCCAGCCCTGTTCGGCCATCGTCTGGATGGAAACCGGCCCCGAGGTCGCGCGGCTGCGCGCCCTCTCCCCTGCCGATTTCGAGGCCGAGATGAACACCCGCTCCTGCGGTCTGTTCGGGCCGTTGAAACTGGCTTCGCGCCTGACCGTCTGGCCGATCATCAGCCAGATTGCCGAGCGATTTTATGGCGAACGCACGGCCCTGATGGCCGAAGCCGCGCATGTGGTCCCGCCCATCGGCGCTCAGGGGCTGAACATGTCGCTGGCCGATCTGTCCGCGCTGGTCGATCTGGCCACGCCTGACACTCTGGGCACGCAGCCGATGCTCGCCGCCTATCAGCGCAAGCGCTACCCGGATGTGGCGCTGCGTGTGGCCGGGGTGGGGCTTCTGAACCGCGCCTCGATGCTTCATGCGCAGCCCCTGCGCGATGCGCGGGCGCGGATGCTGGATGCGATGTATTCTGCAGCCCCTGTGCGGCGTGCGCTGATGCAGATGGGGATCGGGATACGCTGAGCCTCTTGCGCTTGTGGGCTGAACCGGCGCAGTCTTGCGCGGGATCAGTTTGCAAGAGGGCATCATGCAGAAAACCGCCATCATCACCGGCGCGGGCAGCGGTATCGGGCGCGCAGTCGCTCTGGAACTGAGCGCGCAGGGTTGGGCCGTGGCCTTGGCCGGACGCCGCGACGCGCCCCTGCGGGACACAGCCGCGCAGGCCGTGGGCGAGACGCTGGTCGTGCCCACCGATGTCAGCGATCCGCAAGCCGTGGACAGCCTGTTCAGTGCCGTGACCGCGCGCTGGGGCCGGGTGGATCTGCTCTTCAACAATGCCGGTATCTTCCCGCCGGCCCTGCCGCTCGAAGACCTGCCCCCCGAAACCTGGCGGCAGGTGGTGGATGTCAATCTGAACGGCATGTTCTACTGCCTGCAGGCCGCGTTTCGGACGATGAAAGCGCAAGACCCGGCAGGCGGGCGGATCATCAATAATGGCTCGATCTCGGCGCAGGTGCCGCGGCCCAATTCCGCGCCCTATACGGCGACGAAACATGCCATCACCGGGCTGACAAAATCCGCTGCGCTGGACGGGCGCGGGCATCGTATCGCTGTGGGGCAGATCGATATCGGCAATGCGGCAACCGAGCTTTTGATGAACATGCCCGCAGCGGCCAAAGGGGATGCCGAGCCGATGATGGATCTGGTCCATGTCGCCCGGAGCATCGCGCAGATGGCCGCCCTGCCGCTGGATGCGAATGTGCTTTTTTCCACCATCATGGCCACAGACATGCGCTTTGTCGGGCGTGGCTAGGCACCGGGCTTGACAGTTGCGGCAGAGTGCATAATTTAGAATTATTCTAAATCAGGTGTCGCATGTCTGAACCGACAGTTCTTCTGGTCTTTGTTGCTGCGGCGATCACGGCGCTCGCCACAGGGCTTGGCGCGCTGCCGCTGCTGGCGATGCGCAATGTCACGCCGCGCGCGCTGGCCATCGGCAATGCAGTGGCCGCAGGGCTGATGCTGGCCGCGACCTTTCAGCTTGTGCTCGAAGGGTTCGAGATCTCCGAGACCCGCACGCTGCTGGGGCTGATGCTGGGGCTGGGCGGGATCTGGATCGCGCATCGCTGGCTGAACGGGCGCTCGGATGTCAGCATTGCCGATACGAAAGGCGCGGATGCGCTGAAAATCCTGCTGATCATGGGGGTGATGACCGCCCATTCCGCCGCTGAAGGGATCGGCGTCGGCGTGGCCTATGGTGGCGGGTCTGAGCTGGGCAATTTCATCACTGTCGCGATCGCGCTGCATAATGTGCCCGAAGGGCTGGCCATTGCGCTGATCATGGTGCCGCGCGGGGCCTCTGTGGCCAAGGCAGGCTGGTGGGCGATCATGTCGTCGCTGCCGCAACCCCTGCTGGCCGTGCCGGCCTTTCTGTTCGTACTGTGGTTCGCGCCGGTGCTGCCGGTGGGGCTGGGGCTGGCGGCAGGCGCAATGCTGTGGATGATCTTTTCGGAACTTCTGCCCGAGGCCGGGGCGGAGGTCGATCATTCGCTGCTGGGCGTGGTGGTGACACTGGCCTTCACGGTGATGATGGGGCTGACGCTGGTTCTGGGATAGTAATCCAGTTGACAATGCACCCGACCTTAATTGTCTTCTTCCAATTACCTGTTACAGTTCTGCGAGCACCGGATAGGAAAGGCCATGGAAGACAACCCTGATAAGCTCAAGTTGCGAATAGATGAGTTGGAGCAACAGGTCCGGGATTTGCGGATGGCTGTGCTGCAATCCACTCTTTTGACCTTTCAGGTTGGCACAATGAGCGTGATGCCGCAGGCGGACGACAAGGATAAGAAGTTTCAGGAAGTCAAAGACATGCTGGCCGAGATTTTTTCTCTGATAGGAATTGATCCGTCGGAGCATCTCAAATGACGAAGCTGCATGATCTTACAGGTCTGAACCGCACCGTTGAGGACTTCCGCAGGTCACTTGACCGAGGTGGCAGTGGAGAAGGCGGCGGCGATGGCGGCAACGGGCTCGAACGACGGCTCGAAAGGTTGGAAAAAAGCGTCTCGGAGGTAGAATCTGACGTCAAATCGATGCGCAACGACCTGTCATATATCAAGGGCAAGCTGGACGGGATGCCCACAACCCTGCAGCTGGTTGCTTTTGCCGTCGCTGTGTTTGTTGCAGCTGGTGTATTTCAGTTCTTCAGATGACAGGCCTGTCAATGCACTCAGTCTGAGCTTGCCCAGGATCGGCATGAGCCCCATATCTGACCCATGACAAAGCTGCTCCCCATCCTGCTGATCCTCGGCTACGGGCTGATCATGTATCTGTTTTCCAGCTGGCGCACGTCGCGCGAGCTGGATGCGCGCTCGACGCCGCTGGCCGATGGCAAGCTGCGCGCGCTGACCGAGCGCATGGCCAAAGCGATCGGGATCGACAAGGTCGTCGTCCATATCTACGAGATCGACCCGGTGAACGGGCTTGCCGCCCCCGATGGGCGCATCTTCATCACCCGCGGGTTTTACAACAAATATCGCGCAGGCGAGGTCTCTGCCGAGGAAATGGCATCGGTCATCGCCCATGAGCTGGGCCATGTCGCGCTGGGGCATACGCGCAAGCGGATGATCGATTTTTCCGGCACCAATGCGATCCGCATGGCACTGGCTACAATCTTCAACCGCTTCTTGCCTGGTGTGGGCGCGATTGTCGCCAATTTCCTGACCACGCTCCTGATGGCGCGGCTGTCGCGTGATGATGAGTATGAAGCGGACGCTTATGCCTCGGCGCTCCTGGTCAAGGCCGGGATCGGGGTCGAGCCGCAAAAGTCACTTTTTCGCAAGCTCGATGGGCTGGTGGGCATGGGCGGCGGGGCACCCGCCTGGATGCTCAGCCATCCGAAAAGCGAAGAGCGTATCCGCGCGATCGAAGAGAATGAGGCGCGCTGGAAGCTTGCCCCCGATACGTAAGGTGCGTGCTTTCGCACGCACCCTACCTCAGACCACGACGCTTGCGCCTTCGGTCGAATCGCTCACCTGAGCCCGAAACGCGGCAAACAGCTCGCGACCGATCCCAAACTCATTCCCACTCAGATCGGCTGTGACGGCCTCACGCGCGTCAAAGCCCTCCTCGCGTACATCCAGCCGCCCCGCAACGGCATCCAGCCGCACAAGATCGCCGTCCCGAAGCTTCGCCAGCGGCCCGCCCTTGGCAGCCTCTGGCGCCACATGGATCGCTGCAGGCACCTTGCCCGACGCCCCTGACATGCGCCCATCGGTCACCAGCGCGACTTTCAGCCCGCGATCCTGAAGCACTGCAAGGATCGGCGTCAGCGAATGCAGTTCCGGCATCCCGTTCGCCGCAGGCCCCTGGAACCGGACAACCACAATCGTATCTTCGGTAAACTCTCCTGCCTGAAACGCCGCCTTCACACTGGCCTGATCCTGAAACACCCGCGCGCGCGCCTCGATCACATGGCGGACCGGGTCCACGGCCGAGGTCTTGATCACCCCCTGCCCCAGATTGCCCGCCAGTTGCCGCAAGCCCCCGGTCGCCAGGAACGGGTCGCGCGCAGGCCGCAGGATGCGGTCATTCAGGCTTTCGCCCGCGCCATCCTCCCAGACCAGCACCCCGTCCTTCAGCTTGGGTTCCTGCGCATAGCGCTTCAGCCCGTCGCCCGCGATGGTGCTCACATCGTCATGCAACAGCCCCGCATCCAGCAATTCGCCGATCATGTAGCCCAGCCCCCCGGCGGCATGGAAATGGTTCACATCGGCCAGCCCGTTGGGATAGACCTTGGCCATCAGCGGCACCAGTTCCGAGATATCGGCGAAATCCTCCAGCGTCAGCTCGATCCCTGCCGCGCGTGCCATGGCCGGCAGATGCAGCACCAGATTGGTCGATCCCCCCGTCGCCATCAGCCCCACGATCCCGTTGACAAAAGCCCGCTCATCCAGAACCTGCCCCGCGGGTCGGAAATCATTGCCCTGCGCCGTGATCGCCAGCGCGCGTTCGGTCGCAGCCACGGTCAGCGCCTCGCGCAGAGGCGTGCCGGGATTGACGAATGCCGCACCCGGCATGTGCAGCCCCATGAATTCCATCAGCATCTGGTTCGTGTTGGCCGTGCCGTAAAAGGTGCAGGTGCCCGGACCATGATAGCTGGCCATCTCGGCTTGCATCAGTTCCTCGCGCCCGATTTCGCCCTGCGCGAAACGCTGGCGCACGGCGGCTTTCTCGTCATTGGGCAGCCCGCTGGTCATCGGCCCGGCGGGCACGAAAACCGCAGGCACATGCCCGAACGTCGCCGCTGCCATGATCAGCCCCGGCACGATCTTGTCGCAGACCCCCAGCCACACGGCAGCATCGAAACAATTATGCGACATCGCCACGCCTGCGGACAAGGCGATCACATCGCGCGAAAACAGCGACAATTCCATCCCCGGCTGACCCTGCGTGACCCCGTCGCACATCGCAGGCACGCCCCCCGCCACCTGCGCCGTCCCGCCTGCCGCGCGCGCGGCCCGGCGGATGATCTCGGGATAGGTCTCGAATGGCTGATGCGCAGACAGCATGTCATTATAGGCCGTCACAATGCCCAGATTGGGCGCACGCCCCCCGGCCAGCCTGTCCTTGTCCGCCCCCATCGCCGCATAGGCATGGGCCTGATTGCCACAGCTGAGATGCGCCCGCGCAGGCCCTGCCTCTGCAGCCGCGCGCATCCGGTCCAGATAGGCCGAGCGTCGCGCCTGCGAGCGCGTCCTGATACGGTCGGTCACAGCTTCAAGGCGGGGATCGAGGGGCATGGCGGTCTCCAGCATCCGGCAGGTGGGAATCGTTTCCCGGACATATAGGGAGTTAGCGCTAACAATTCAATTCCCCCCGCCTCAATTCCCCCGCCGGATCGCATAGCCATGCAAATCCTGCATGGCGGGGCTTCGCTTTTATCGGTCGCAATGCTGCAGCGCAGCGCCTATTTCGAAGTCGTAACACGAAACCCGAGGCAAGAGAGCCATGTTTGACACCAAAGACACCCCCGTAATCGAAACCCTGCGGATCGAAGCCGAAGCGCGCCGGATGCGCGCCGAATTCTTCGCCGCCGGATTTGCCAGCCTGAAAGCGAAATTCGCGGCGCTTTTCCAGAACGCAGGCACAGGCAAGGCCGAAGCCTGATCCAGACATGACAGGGCCGGGGCTTTCCAAAGCCCCGGCCCTGCCCTATGGCACAGGGGCGAGACGACAAAGGACCGCCCCCGATGCAAGATCTGCCCATCATCCGCCTGATGCCCAAAGCCGAAGCCCGCGCCATCCGCCATGGTTTCCCCTGGGTCTTTGCCAATGAACTTGTCACCGACCGGCGCACCCGCGCGCTGGCCCCCGGCACGATTGCGCGGCTGGAAGATGCCGAGCGCCGTGCCCTGGGTGTGGTGACAGTCAATCCTGCATCAAAGATCATCGCACGGATGCTCGACCGCAACCCGGATGCGGTGATCGACCTGCCCTGGCTGACCGACCGGCTGCGCCATGCGGCCTCCCATCGCGCGCGCCTCTTTGACGCCCCGTTCTACCGGCTGGTCCATGCCGAAGCCGACGGATTGCCGGGTGTCGTGATCGACCGTTTCGGCGATGCTGCCGTGATCCAGCCCAATGCCGCCTGGGCCGAGACACATTTCGACCTGCTGGCCAGCGCCTTGCGCGCCGTCACGGGTGTCGAGACCATCGTCAAGAATGGCGCGGGCCGCGCCCGTGCGCTCGAAGGGCTGCGTGAGGAAACCCGGCTGCATCGCGGCGCGCTGGACGGGCCTGTGCCAGTGCCAATGAATGGCGCGACCTATCTGGCCGATCTGCTGGGCGGGCAGAAAACCGGGCTGTTCTTCGATCAGCGGCCAAACCACGCCTTTGCCGCGACGCTGACCAAGGATGCGCGCGTGCTGGATGTATTCAGCCATGTCGGCGGGTTTTCCCTTGCCGCACTGGCCGCGGGCGCGGATGCCGCGCTGGCCGTCGACAGTTCCGCCCCGGCGCTTGCGCTGGCGGAAGATGGCGCCAAGGCTTCTGGCACTGCCGCGCGGTTCGCCACGCGCCAAGGCGATGCTTTCGCTGTGATGGAAGCGCTGGCGAAGGAGGGCGCGCAATTTGATCTGGTGGTCTGCGACCCGCCCGCCTTTGCGCCGGGCAAGGAAGCGCTCACCGCAGGTCTGCGCGCCTATGAGAGGGTGGCGAAACTGGCCGCGCCGCTGGTCGCGCCGGGCGGATATCTGGGCCTGTGTTCGTGCTCGCACGCCGCCGATCTGACCAGCTTCCGCAATGCCAGCGCACGCGGGATCGGGCGCGCCGGGCGGCGCGGGCAGCTGATCCATACGGGCTTTGCCGGGCCGGATCATCCGCAGCTGCCGCAACTGGCCGAGAGCGGCTATCTGAAAGCCGTGTTCTTCCGGCTGGATGCATGAAGGCAGTCCTTGACGCCTGCGTGCTCTATCCTAGCGTGTTGCGCGAAATCCTGATCGGGGTCGCCGGACAGGGACTTTATTCTCCGCTCTGGTCGGCGCGCATCCTTGGCGAATGGCAACGCGCGACGGTCAAGCTGGGACCAGAGGCAGCGGCCATCGCCGCAGGCGAAATCGCGAGCTTGCGCGCGGCCTGGCCCGAGGCAGAAATCCCGCCAAATGCAGAACTGGAGGCCCGCCTCTGGCTGCCCGACCCGGCCGATACGCATGTGCTGGCGACCGCCATCACCGGGGGCGCTGACCGGATCATCACACTGAATCTGCGGGATTTTCCGCAGCGCTGCCTCGCGCCTGAAAACCTGCAGGCACAAAGCCCCGATGATTTCCTGATGGATCTCTGGCTTGGAAACAGTAATCCGGTCGAGACCGTCCTGCGCGCAGTGCAGGCAAGGACCGAAACGCTCTCGGGCCGCAACCAGCCCTTGCGTGCGCTCCTGAAACGCGCACGGCTGCCGCGTCTGGGCAAAGCCGTGGGATGAGGCGGCCAGTTCCCACAAAATCCCCACCTCCCCTTGCGGCTGGGAAGTCGCAGCACTAAGATTCCGTCAACAGTGTTCCGGTATCAACAGATGACCCGAGCGGTCACAGGCATAAAGGCAGGCAGATGCACGATCCGATTGAAACCTACATGAACCTTGTCCCGATGGTGGTCGAACAGACCAGCCGGGGCGAACGGGCCTATGATATTTTCTCGCGCCTGCTCAAAGAGCGCATCATCTTCGTGACCGGCCCGGTGCATGACGGCATGGCCAGCCTGATCGTGGCGCAGCTTCTGCATCTGGAAGCGGAAAACCCGTCGAAAGAAATCTCGATGTATATCAACTCGCCCGGCGGGGTCGTGACCTCTGGCCTGTCGATCTATGACACGATGCAATATATCAAGCCCAAGGTGTCGACGCTGGTGGTGGGTCAGGCGGCCTCCATGGGGTCGCTGCTGCTGGCGGCGGGCGAGAAGGACATGCGCTTCTCGCTGCCCAATTCGCGGATCATGGTGCACCAGCCTTCGGGCGGGTTTCAGGGTCAGGCGACCGACATTTCGATCCATGCGCGCGAGATTCTGGAGCTGAAGGAACGACTGAACAAGATCTATGTCAG
Organism: Natronohydrobacter sp.; assembly: GCA_007118445.1. Taxonomy (GTDB): domain Bacteria; phylum Pseudomonadota; class Alphaproteobacteria; order Rhodobacterales; family Rhodobacteraceae; genus Roseinatronobacter. Next base: position 680 of record SKRP01000215.1, on the reverse strand, counting down.
GCATACCGGCCAGACCCTGAAAAAAGTCGAGGATGCGCTGGAGCGCGACAATTTCATGACCGCCGAAATGGCCAAGGACTGGGGCCTGATTGACGATATCGTGACCTCGCGTGCGGAACCTGACAGCGCATGAGGCAGGCAGCACCGGATCAGAGCGGGAATTCGCGCGAGGGATGCAGTTTGGCATTGTCCCGCTTGCCGCTCTGGCCTACCCTGACTGGCAAGAGGTCGTGAATGCCCGTAGCAAGACAGTCCTATCCGCAGTAAAGACCACAGAGGTTTGAGATGCCGACATCCGATTCAGACAGCAAGAACACCCTTTACTGCTCCTTCTGCGGCAAAAGCCAGCATGAGGTGCGCAAGCTGATCGCGGGGCCGACCGTCTTCATCTGTGATGAATGTGTTGAACTGTGCATGGATATCATCCGCGAGGAAACCAAATCCGGCGGGCTGAAATCCACCGATGGCGTGCCAACCCCGCGCGAAATCTGCAATGTTCTGGATGATTACGTGATCGGTCAGGAACAGGCCAAGCGCGTGCTCTCCGTCGCGGTGCACAACCACTACAAGCGGCTCAATCATTCCGGCAAGGCGGGCGATGTCGAACTGTCGAAATCGAACATCCTGCTGATCGGCCCCACCGGCTGCGGCAAGACCCTGCTGGCGCAGACGCTGGCGCG
>SKRP01000284.1 GCA_007118445.1 Natronohydrobacter sp. | reverse complement strand
GCCCGCCCAGCAGCACGCCGGGCCAGCCCTCGGGCAAGAGCATCTGCACCGCAAGACCCGCGCCTGCGGCGACACCCACAACCACAAGCACCAGCGCCACACCGCGCCACCTGCGCCCGGTGCCGTGGTTCCAGCGGCGTTCCAGCCCTGTGATCAGCGCGCCCAGCCATGTGACCGGGTGGCCGATCCGGGCATATAACCAGCCGGGCCAGCCGATCAGCAGATCGAGCGCCAGCGCCACCAGCATCATGGCTGCGAAACTCATCGTGCCCCCCTTGCGCTGTGGTGCCGCGCCCTGTCGCCGCCCTGCCGGGTCATGGCGCGCACCAGTTCACATGCGCGATCGACCAGCCATGCCCTGCGATCAGGCGCAGTTCGGTCACGCTCAGCGGGGCGATTTCAAAGGCCAGCCCGGCAGGCAGCGTTGCGACCGCCTGCGCAAGCCCTGCGCGGATCACCCCGGCATGGGCGATGATCACGGCATCCCCTCCGGCAGCGATTTCTTGCAGGGCAGGCCAGACACGGGCGCAGAGATCGGCGAAGCTTTCGCCGCCGGGCGGGCGATGCGCGGCAAGCTCCGTGCGCGACAGTGGCCCCAGATCGGGCAGGGCCTCGAAGGGCACGCCCTCCCATGCGCCGAAATCCTGCTCCCACAGGCGCGGATCCTGCGCAAAGCTGATGTCGGGAAACAGCGCCGCAGTCGTCTGCACGCAGCGCTGCGCCGGGCTGGAGATCACGCGCTCTGCTGCCCCCAACCGGGTGCGCAGGGCCGCCAGCGCTGCGCCATTGCCCAGATCGGCCCCCACATCGCGCCGCCCGGCCAGCGCGCCGCCATGCAGGGCGGGGGCGTGGCGGATCATCCTCAGTCGCGCCATGCGCATTTCTCCTTGAAGCAGGTCGTGCTTATCTGCTTTACGAAGGCGAAAGGGGCAAGAGCAAGCATGGCACGGATCCTGCTCTATATCGGCGGCGCGCGGTCGGGCAAAAGCCGTCTGGCGGAAGCTGCGACGCTGGCATTCGGCCAGCCCGCGACCTATATCGCAACCGCCGAGGCCCATGACGCCGAGATGGCCGCGCGCATTGCCCATCATCAGGCACAGCGCGGCCCCGAATGGCACACGCTGGCCGCCCCGCGCGATCTGCTGGCCGCGCTGCGCGCCTCTGAGGGCAGCGCGCGGCTGGTCGATTGCCTGACCTTGTGGCTGACCAACCTGATGCTGTCCGATCAGGACTGGCGCGCGGCTGCCGATGAGATGCTGGCGCTGGTCCGCGCGCAATCCAGCCCTGTGGTCTTTGTCAGCAACGAGACCGGCATGGGGATCGTGCCCGAAAATGCGCTGGCCCGGCGGTTTCGTGATGCGCAGGGCTGGCTCAATCAAACGGTTGCCGCTGCCGCCGATGAGGTGCATTTCACGGCTGCCGGTCTGTCACTGAGGATGAAATGAATGGATATCACCACGCTCTCGCAGATTGTCGCGCTGGCCGAAGCCCTGCCGCAAGCCGATGAAGCGGCGCGCAAGGCCGCACTGGCGCGCCAGAACAGCCTGACCAAACCCCCCGGCGCGCTGGGGCGGCTGGAGGAACTGGCGATCTTCATGGCCGGATGGCAGGGCAGCGAGCGCCCCCGGATCGACCGCGCGCAGGCGCTGGTCTTTGCAGGCAATCACGGCATCTGCGCGCAGGGCGTGAATCCGTTTCCGCAGGCCGTGACCGCGCAGATGGTGGTGAATTTCAACGCGGGCGGGGCCGCGATCAACCAGCTTTGCGCGGTCAATGGGGCAGAGCTGCAGGTCGTGGCGCTGGATCTCGACACGCCGACAGTGGATTTCACGACTGGACCGGCGATGAGCGAGGGTGAGACGCTGGCTGCGATCACGCGCGGCGCGCGGGCGGTGGACGGGGATGCGGATATCCTGATCCTGGGCGAGATGGGCATCGGCAATTCGACAGTCGCGGCGGCTCTTGCGGCGGCGCTGTTCGGCGGCAGTGCGGCCGAATGGGTGGGTCCGGGCACTGGCTCGGATGCGGCAGGGATTGCGCGCAAGATCGCGGCGATCGAGACCGGTCTGCGCCGCCATGCCGGGCTGGCCCCGCTGCAGATTCTCGCTGCTCTGGGCGGGCGCGAACAGGCCGCGATCTGCGGCGCGGTGCTGGCGGCGCGGGCGCATCGCATTCCGGTGATCCTGGACGGGTTCATCTGCACGGCCGCTGCGGCCTGTCTGTATGCGGCCGATCCGCGCCTGCTGGCGCATTGTCTGGTGGGTCATGCCTCGGCAGAGCCGGGGCATCGGCGCTTGCTGGCGGCGCTGGGGCAGAAACCGGTGCTGGAATTCGACATGCGGCTGGGCGAGGGTTCGGGTGCCGCGCTGGCGCTGGGGATCCTGCGCGCTGCACTGGCCTGCCATAACGGCATGGCGACCTTTGCCGAAGCCGGGGTTTCCGACGCATGATCCGCGCCCGGCTGGCCGAGGCGCAGCTGGCCCTGATGCTGCTCACGCGCCTGCCTGCCGGACGTCTGCCAGACCCGGTGCCGGGGATTGGCGCGAGCGCCTGGGCCTTTCCGCTGGCCGGGCTGGCTGTGGGCGGGGGCGCGGCGCTGGTGCTGTGGCTGGCGGCATGGGTGCTGCCGCTGTCGCTGGCTGTGCTGCTGGCGCTGGGCGCGCAGATCGTGCTGACCGGCGCGCTGCATGAGGACGGGCTTGCCGATTGCGCGGATGGGATCTGGGGCGGGCAGACACAGGCGCGGCGGCTGGAGATCCTGCGTGATTCGCGGCTTGGCAGCTATGGCGCGCTGGCGCTGCTGCTGTCGGTCGCGCTGCGCTGGCAGGCGCTGATGGTGCTGGCGGGGGCCGGGGTGTCGCTGGCCATGGCGGGGCTTGTGGCGTTGGCGGTGCTCAGCCGTCTGGCGCCGGTGCTGCTACTGGCGCTGTTGCCGCCTGCGCGCGAGGACGGGCTGGGCCATGCGGCGCGGCAGGTGACAGGGCGGATGCTGGGATTTGCAGGGATGGTGGCGCTGGTTCCGGCGATGGTTGTGCTGCCTGTGCTGTCGCTGGTTTTGGTCGTTTCAGGTCAGCTTCTGGTCACGCTCGGGCTTGCGCGGCTGGCGCGCAGGCGGCTTGGCGGGCAGACCGGTGATGTGCTCGGGGCCGGGCAGCAACTGGCCGAGATGGCAGGGCTGCTGGTG
>SKRP01000071.1 GCA_007118445.1 Natronohydrobacter sp. | reverse complement strand
TGCCGATTGCGAGGGCCAGAACCGACGCGGCAGCGGAGGTCATCAGTTTGTTCATGGCGTTCTCCTTGTCATCCCATGAATGGAGGCCGGTTTTCGGTGCGTCATGCCTCTTGCATCCGCGCTCCACCGACCTGGGCCATCGGGCCTGACAGGGGGATAGAAGCCTGTTCAGCATAAGGGAAATTCAGAATAATTGACGATGAAACGACAATTATTCATGATAAATCGGCGGTTGCCCGGCGGAAATTTTCCCAGAAGCACAATCCGCGCAAACACTTAAAAAAACAGAAAAAACCCGGCCATTGGCCGGGTTTTCAAGGTGCTTTGCTGTGATTTCGGGTCAGATGCTGTCGGTCACATCCGCGATCTCTTCGCTGATGATTTCGGCAGTTTCCAAGAGTGTCTTTTTGGCAACGCTCAGCAAATACGGGTCGATATCCTCGCGCCAGACAACCCAGACCGGATAGGTGAAATGCGGGGCATCGGCGACCAGATTCAGGCGGCGCTCTTCAATATAGCGCGCCGCGAATCTGCCCGGCAGATACCCGGCCAGCCCGCGCCGGATCAGATAGCCCGTGACCAGAACCCCGATGGCGAAGGTCATGCCATTGGTGGTGACATGGTTCATCTGGTCCTGATGAAACCGCATGAAGCTTTCGCCCCAATCCACATAGGCATAGCGCCCATTCAGGCTGTCCATGGTCGGGTTCTCCCATGGGGCAACCAGCACCAGTTCGTCCTCGATCACTGGTTCCATGACGAAACCGGGGCGCATCGTGGGTTCATAGGTCAGTACTGCCTGCAACAAACCGTCATTCAGGGCGCGGGTCAGCCGGTCGGGCATGCCCAGTTCGGCGCGCAGGCTCAGTTCGGGCATTTCGTCGCGCAGCGCGTCCAGCCAGCGATAGCCAAGCCGTGGCCAAAGCGATGCCTGCGCGCCAATGGCGAAGCTGTCGGTAAAGCCTTCGGGAATGGCGACCTGCTGGCGTGCATCATTCCATGTACGCAGGATGTTCAGCGCATAGGGTTCAAACTGCGCGCCCGCAGGCGTCAGGGTCGCGCCTGCCTTGGAGCGGTCGAAAAGCTGCTTGCCGATCTGCTGTTCCAGACGCTGCACGCGCAGGCTGACTGCGGATTGAGTGACAAACAGCCGGTCGGCAGCGGCCAGAAAGGAACCGGTTTGTGCGACTTCCATGAAAGTGCGGATAAGGGTCAGGTCCACTGCAAACGCCTACTCATTACGTCAGGGTACAAATATTCAACCGGTGCGCGCGGCAACACGGCTTAGGTCCTGCGGTCGCAAGGGCATGACGCCGCGCCCGGAAATCATGCCAAGCTCTGTGGCCTTGCGCAGGATCGCCGCCATGGTCCCCCGGATCGCAAGCGGTCCCGACATATCGTCTGCGTTTGCTGTCAGATAGAGCGTTTCGTCAACCGGGCCGATCTGATTGCGCAGCCAGTCATCCTGGGCCTTGTCCGCCCCGATTGCCCCGATATGCACCATGACGATACGTCCGCGCATATCCCCAAGGCGCGGGATTTGCCTGAACGCATCTGCGATCTGTGTCGCCTGTCCGCGCGGCATGGGGATCAGCAAGGTCGGACCCACATGAGAGCCGTCGATCATGTAGCCGAGCTTCGCATGAGAACCGGCACCGTCCGGGCGCAAGAGTGGGCGCAGGGCTTTTTTCATCACTACTCTCCTGATTGGTGCGCACAGTTTACCGGTGTCCTTTAATCAAGGAAAACGAATAATATTTGCATTTCAGTTGAGAATTACTCGCTTCATCACGGAATCATGTCGGCGGCCCGGCGCGGTCTGCGGGGCAGGTATGGGGGCGCAGCGCGTGCAAGGCGTGTGATTGCACATCTCGCCCTGTCCTATATGCAGGGGGCGCAACCCTGTCTGGACTGATACCGATGACAACGCCGCAACTTCTGATCTTTGCCATTCTGACCGCCACGATGGGGCTGTTTCTCTGGGGGCGGTTCCGGCATGACATTGTCGCGCTCATGGCGCTGATGGCCTGTGTTCTGGCCGGGTTGGTGCCGGGGGCAGAGGCTTTTGCGGGGTTCGGACATCCTGCCGTGATCACAGTGGCCTGTGTGCTGGTGCTCAGCCGAGGCTTGCAGAATACCGGCGCGGTCGATTGGCTGGCGCGGACGGTCCTGCCGCGCGAGGCCGGGCGTTTGTCCAGCATGGCGGCGCTGATGGGGCTGGGTGCGCTTCTATCGGGTTTCATGAACAATGTGGGCGCGATGGCGCTGTTGATGCCGGTCGCGGTGCAGCTGTCGGGGCGGCTGGACATGACGCCGGGGCAGGTGCTGATGCCGCTCGCCTTCGGCACCATTCTGGGCGGCATGACCACGCTGATCGGCACACCGCCCAACCTGATCGTCTCGGGCTTTCGGGCTGAAGCGGGTCTGGGCCATTTCGCCATGTTCGATTTCGCGCCCGTGGGCGTGGCTGTGGCGCTTGCGGGGATTGCCTTTGTCGCGCTGGCTGGCTGGCGGCTGGTGCCTGCGCGCAAGGCGTCCGGGGCCGAAGGGTTCGAGACCGGGGCCTATATGACCGAAGTGCGCGTGCCCGAGAAAAGCAAGGCCGTGGGACTGACGCTACGCGCCTTCGAGCGCGAGATCGAGGACAGCGAGTCGCAAATCGTGGGCCTCGTGCGCAATGAGGTGCGCATGATGGCGCCGCATGGCGGGCGGCGCATCCGCGCGGGCGACATTCTGGTGCTCGAGGCCGATGTCGAGACGCTGGCCAAGGCGCTTTCGGCCTTTGGGATGAGGCTCGAAGAGCAGGAATCGTCGTCGGAAGAGGACGAGACGAAAGATACCGCAAAGGGCGCGAAGTCCGCACAAGAGAAGGTCGGAAAAGACCCCGCACACGAGGACAGCAAGCGCGACGAGGATATCGTATTGCGCGAATTGGCGGTGCTGCCGGGCTCCAGTCTTGTCGGGCGCTCGGCCAGCGACCTACGCTTGCGCACGCGCTATGGGCTGAACCTGCTGGCGGTCTCGCGCGAAGGGCAGCCCCCCAGAGCACGGTTGCGCACCTTGACCCTGAAATCGGGCGATCTGCTGCTGATGCAGGGCCCGGTCGAGGTGATGGGCGATTTCATCAACGACACCGGCTGCGTGCCTTTGGGTGAGCGCGACTTGCGCATCCCCGACAAGCGGATGGCGATCATCGCGGGTGC
>SKRP01000308.1 GCA_007118445.1 Natronohydrobacter sp. | reverse complement strand
CGCGGTGCCGCGTATTGGCCGTCTCCAACTCCCGAACGCAGCGCGAGTTCATCGAGTCGCGCTGCCGCGAGTTGGGCCTTGAGAACGTCGCGGTGCAAACGGCCAACGTGGCCCAATTCGCCACCGAGCGGCGGTTTGACCGTGTGCTGTCGGTGGGACCGCCATTCTTCAACACGGCCTTCACGCCTTTCATGGTCGCGCTGGCCATGGTTCTGCCCATCGGGGCCATGGTGCCATGGAAACGCGGGAATGTGTCGAAGGTCATGCAACCGCTCTGGGGCATTGCGGCCTTTTCCGTGGCGATGGGGGCGCTGACATGGGCGCTGCAGACGGGTAACTCACCGCTTGTGCCGATCGGGCTTGCCCTGGGGCTGTGGGTGTTTCTGGGCTCGATCGTCGATCTGTGGTCGCGCACAGGGCGTGGGTCGGTCGGAAACCGCTTCCGGCGTCTTGGACGCTTGCCGCGTGCGGATTGGGGCAAGGCTACGGCCCATACGGGGCTTGGCATGACGGTCTTCGCAGTTGCTGCGCTGATGGGATGGGAGAGTGAGGATATCCGCGTCGTCCAGATCGGCGAAAGCTACGAGAAGGGCGGCTATACGCTCACACTGACCTCGGTGGATCAGGTGGAGGGCCCCAATTACGTCTCGACCATGGGCAGTATCGACGCGCATCGCAACGGTCGGCTGGTGACGACTTTGCACCCGGAAAAGCGCTTTTATCCGGTTGCTGGAATGCCCACGACCGAAGCCGCAATTGATTACCGGATTCATCGCGATCTCTATATCACGCTTGGCGATCCGCAGGATAATGGTGGCTGGGCGGTACGCACCTATATAAAACCCTTTGCCAACTGGTTGTGGTTTGGCTGTTTCCTGATGGCGCTCGGCGGTATCTTCAGCCTGACAGATCGCCGTTTCCGGGTTGCGGCCGGGGCTTCGCGCAAGGGGCCGGATGCGGTGCCTGCGGAATGACGGTCATCAGAGCCCTCCTTGCCGGGCTGGCACTCCTCCTCGCCAGCCCGGCCATCGCGGTGCAGCCCGATGAGATTCTCGACGATCCGGCGCTCGAATCGCGGGCGCGCGATATCTCTGCGGGGCTGCGCTGTCTGGTCTGCCGGAACGAATCCATTGACGAATCGAATGCGGATCTGGCGCGCGACATGCGGCTTCTGGTCCGCGAAAGACTGGTGGAAGGGGATAGCGATGAGGCGGTTCTGGCTTTCGTGGTCGAGCGCTACGGGGAGTATGTGCTGCTGCGTCCCACAACTGAAGGGGCGAATATCCTGCTCTGGATAGCTGCCCCTGTGATGTTCGTGATCGCGCTTCTGTCTGCCATTCTCTACTTGCGCCAACGCGCCAATGCGCCCGAGCCCGCCAGGGACCGGCTTGATCCGGAAGAAGAGGCGCGCCTGCGCAAACTTCTGGAGAAGTGACGCACCGTCGCGTCTTTTCCTGACCGCCGGGCGCGATACCCTGCGCGCAAGGCCGGAGGTGCGATCATGGAATACGATACATTGGCGACCAGCATCGAGAGCGGGGTCGGGACCATCACCTTGAACCGTCCCGAAGTGATGAATGCGCTGAACAAGCAGATGCGCGCGGAACTGACCTATGCGCTCAAGGATATTGGCGGACAGGCACGGGTTCTGGTGCTGACCGGGGCCGGGCGGGCCTTCTGTTCGGGTCAGGATCTGGGCGACGGGGGCAACAATGCCGCGCAGATCGATCTCGAGCGCACCTTGCGCGAGGAATACGAGCCCATGCTGCGCGCGATTTACGATGCGCCGGTGCCGGTGATCGCGGCGGTGAATGGCCCTGCAGCCGGGGCGGGCGCGAATCTGGCACTTGCCGCCGATGTGGTGATCGCCGCCGAATCGGCCAGTTTCATTCAGGCTTTCACCCGGATCGGGCTGATCCCGGATGCAGGCGGGACATGGTTTCTGCCGCGTCAGGTGGGGTTCGCGCGCGCGATGGGGGCGATGCTTTTCGCTGACAGGATCACGGCGCAGCAGGCGGCGGATTGGGGCATGATCTGGCAAGCGGTTGCCGATGACGGGTTTGAAAGCACCTGGAAAGCGCGCGCGGCCGATCTGGCCGCCGGGCCAACCATTGCTTATCGCAATATCCGCAAGGCGCTGCGCAAGAGCCTTTCCAATCCGCTGGATGCACAGCTCGCGCTCGAGGCGCAACTGCAGGCCGAGGCTGGCAAGACCCGCGATTTTCAGGAAGGGGTCATGGCGTTTCTGGAAAAGCGCCCGGCCCGTTTTGAAGGGCGGTAAGCCCCAGACGAGGTCGCCGCCAGTACAGCGCTGGTCAGCTGGGGCCGTCGTGGGCATAATCCCTGTCACGCGACGTGGACTGTCACCCGCTGCACTGCGTTATTGGCAAATCCGCCAGTGTTATAGCCTGACTCCATCGGCTGCGTGTTGCCCTCGGCATCCGTTGCGCGGCAGGCCAGCTCATGCACGCCCGATCTGGCCTCCCAGTCAATATGCCAGCCGGTCCAGGCATAGGTATCGGCGCGCCCGGTCAGTTCCGCCTTGCGCCATTCCCCGTCCAGCAGCACCTCGACCTGTTCTATCGGGACGCCTGAACCGGACCATGCACGCCCCTGCAACGTCACGCGACCTGCCTCCATCCAGCGCGCGCGGGTGAACCAGTCGGGCACACCGGGCGGCTTCATCAGCGATTTGACATGGATGCGATTGACCGGCGTGCCGGGATCATCGGCATGGGCACGGAAACGGTAGGTCTCGACCTGCTGAAAGCCCTCGTAGCGGTGTTCCAGCGCCTCGATCTTGGTCAGCCATTTGACCGAGGCCATGCCATACCAGCCCGGCACGATGATTCTGAGCGGCGCGCCATGCTGGGGCAGCAGGGGCGCGCCATTCATCCCCCAGACCAGCATCACCTCCAGATCGGCCAGTTCCTGCGGCGTCAGGCTACGCCCATAGTGATGCGGCACGCCCTTGTCATAGCCGTAATCCGCACCGATGAAGGCGAAATCCTGCACACTTTCTTTCGGCTTGGCACGATCAATCAGCGGTGCCAGCAATGTGCCGGTCCATTCGGACGTCCCGATCGCCTCATACATCCACGGCATCGACAGCGGGCGCGGGTCCATGCCCGCGCGCCCATTACCAGCACATTCCAGCGTCACCGGCCGGGTGATCTGCGGTTGGGCCATGATTTCGGCCAGAGACAGG
>SKRP01000051.1 GCA_007118445.1 Natronohydrobacter sp. | reverse complement strand
TCCTCCGGATCATCAGACTGACGCCGCACACCCTGCGGCCGGCATGGTAGGGCCCGTTGCCGGACCTCACCGCTCCCGCAGGCCCATGCCCACGGGAAGCTCGCATTCTGCAGCCAGTCAGCTGCGGAATATGATGGGCGCGATCACATGCGCATCCTTCAGCGCACGACCAACCGGCCCGAGGTCGGGCAAGCGCCCGGTTGTGGCCAGACGCCAAGCCCAGGTCAGCAGACCTGTGGCGAGTGCCAGCACGAAAACCACACTGAAATAGAGGCGATATTCCCATGCACTCGCGCGCTCATTGCGCGGACGGTGGGGGGCATTCACTGTGTAGTCAGCCATTGTCTCTCTCCTCTGGATCAGCTGCGGGTCTGGCCGGGGCGCAGTGCCGCGACCATCTTCACATCAACTTCTTCGGCCCCGCCTTCGAGCGCGGCCTGTTCAACCGCATCGCGCAGCGTGCGCGCAGCGGAAATTCGGGTCAGGATCGGGTGTTCAGCCACGATCCGGTCAAGTTCACGCTTGGCCTCTTCCGACCAGGGCAGATCGCGCTTCAACTCCGCGGGCGTGGCCTCACTCGCATCCATCGAAGCCCCCAGCGGCAGGATGTGGAACAGTGCGTCGAACAGCCCGTTGCACACTTCCTGCAGCAGATAGGTCGCGCCCGCATAGCCCATCATCGGCGTGCCCGTGGCGCGACGGATCGCAGCGCCGGGAAAGCTTGCCGGAATGAAGGCCGGGGCAGGCCCGAAGCCCTGTTTCAACTCGGCCAGATACATCTTCTCGTTGATCGAGCCGAACACGATCAGCGGACGCTTCTCGCTCATCAACGCGCGCACACGATCATTATCGGTCTTGGCCCCGCGCACCCGAGCGACCGCAAAAGCGCAGGGCATGCCCAGATCATTCTCCAGAAAATTCCGGATGCCGCGCGCATAGGTTTCATTGGCGACGACTGCAAAACTGGCCGTGGCGTAGAAATCCTGCGTCACCGAACGCCACAGATCCCACATCGGCTTCAGCGTCGAATGCTTCTCGCGCGTGATGAAGGGTTCCGGGTCCAGCCCCAGCATCTCGCCCAGTTTGCGCAGGAACAGCGTGGTGCTTTCCATGCCGATAGGCGCTTGCAGATAGGGTTTGCCCAGGCACTCCGCCAAGCCGCGCCCGAATTCGCGATACATCACGATATTGGCGTCGGCATTGACCAGATTGCGCATCTCGGCCAGATGGGCACCGAGCGGCATGACCATATTGACCTCGGCCCCGATCCCTTCGACCAGACGCCGGATCTCGGCCAGATCCGAGGGCATGTTGAACGTGCCATACATCGGCCCGAGAATGTTCACGCGCGGTTTTGCGTCTGCGTCGCGCTTCTTCTCGGGCGGCATGCGGCCCTTGGTCATGCCATATTCGGTGAAAATCCAGGTCATCGCACGGTCCGCAGCTTCCCATTGATCCTCGTCAATGGTGCGCGGCAGGAAGCGCTGGATATTCGTGCCCATGGGGGTGACACCGCCGCCGATCATCTCGGCGATCGAGCCAGTGACGACGACAGCAGGCAAGGCAGGGTCAAGCGTTTTCCAGGCGCGTTTCATGGCACCCTCGGTTCCGTCCCGACCCAGCTCCTCCTCGCCCAGACCGGTGACCACAATGGGCAATTCATGCGGCGGCAGCGCGTCGGTGTAATGCAGCACCGATGTGACCGGCAGGTTCTCGCAGCCGACCGGGCCGTCGATCACCACTTGCAGGCCCTTGACGGCGCAAAAGGCATAGACTGCACCCCAATAGCCGCCCGCGCGGTCATGGTCCTGTATCAGCATCCTGACCTCCCCGGCTGGCCGAATGTGCGTGCAAGCACGCACCCTACCTGCCGCCCGTAAGGTGCGTGCTTGCACGCACCATATGTCCAGTGCCCGCTCATATCATCTGCTCCGCCTTGGCGGCCCGCGCCTGCTTGTCGAGCTTCTTCTGATGCTGCGCGCGGAAATCGGGCCGCAGATTGGGGCTGCCTTCCCAGATACCGGCGGTATCGCCCTCGCCCACGCCCTCGAAGAAGTCGCGCATCCTGTCCATGCGCTCCTTGCCCGCGATGGCCGCATTGACCACTTCACCCAGCGACCCGGCCCCGGCTGGCCCCATCAGCGGCCGCGCCGAAATCAGATTGGTGAAATACAGCGACGGCGTGCCCTTCTGCTTGGCATGCTGCACAACCGGGGTCGTGCCGATCACCAGATCCGGGTCCAACCCGTCTGCTGCGGCCAGATCATCACTGAGCGAGGCACGGAATTTCACCGCCACACCGCGCGCTTCCAGCCACGCCTTGTCCGCCGCGTTCCACCGCGAACCCGCGCAGGCCGTGCCGACATAAGCCACATCCGCGCCGCTTTCGATCAGCAGACGCGCGACCAGCAACTCCGAGCCCTCATAGCCCGACAGCGTGATCCGCCCCTTGATCGGTGCCCCCGCAAGCGCACCCTTGATCGCCGGAAGAAACGCGTTCTGTGCAGCGGCGATCTGCGCGGCTGGCACACCGTAAGCGTCCCCGATCCCGGCAAGCCAGTCATGCGTGCCATCAACACCAACAGGCGCAGAGCCCACGACAGGCCGACCTGCGGCTTCGAACTCGCGCACGGCAGCAGAATAGAACGGATGGATCGCGGCCACGACCGAGCAGTCAAGCGCGGCATAAAGCTCGCGCCATTCGCGCGTCGGCACGACCGGCCCTGCGGCCAGCCCCATCGGAGCCAGCATCGCGCCGATCATCATCGGATCGGCCGGGAACATCTCACCCAGAAGCGCCACAGTCGGGCGGTCCGAGCGCCCTGCTTCTGGCGCAGGCACTGGCCCCGCCGCCACTTCCTGGCGCGCATAGTTCAGCATCGCACCGGCCAGCACATCCTTGGCCTCGGCATGAGTCGGGATGCCAAAGCCCGGCACATCAATGCCAACGATCCGCACCCCATTGATTTCCTTGGGCAACAGCCGCAACGGCACGCCCGAGGCCGTCGGCACGCACAGGTTCGTAACCACAATCGCGTCATAGCGCTCCGGATCGGCCATATCATGGACCGCATCGCGGATATCCTCGAACAGCTTGCCCGTGACCAGCGTCTCGGAATTGAAGGGCACATAGCCCACCGAGCGCCGCGCGCCGTAGAAATGCGACACAAAGGTCAGCCCATAGACACAGCAGGCAGACCCGCTCAGCACCGTCGCCAC
>SKRP01000037.1 GCA_007118445.1 Natronohydrobacter sp. | reverse complement strand
GGATAGGGCGCGAAACAGGCCTCGCCTGACGCGCTTTCGCGCGGCAGCATGTCGATCAGCGCTTCACCTGCACAGAGGATCATGGATTTCCCTCGCTAGAACCCGCCCATCTCTGCGACATAAAAGGCCAGGACCAGAAATGCTAGCGCAAACATGACGGCACCCGCGATCTTCCAGACCGACCAGGGCCGTTCGCCCTGCACCCGTCCGGTCTGGCCATTGACGATGAACCGGTAGCTCTTGCCCCGGTAGCGATAGGCTGCCATCCAGATCGGCAGCAGCAGATGCTTGAAGCGCTCGTCGCTATAGTCGGTGCTCAGCGAATTGATGCGCTGCTCGTCGCCGCCGATGGCGCTGCGCACATCGGCGCGGATCTGCTCTTCCATGATCTCGCGCGCCGCGCCAAACCCGTCGGGCAGATCGACCGTATACCCCTCGGCCCGGAAGCCCGACAGGTAATCCGCGCTATAGGGCTGCAGATCGGCGAGCGTCCAGGGCTCCAGCCGGCGCGCATTGGCCCGCGGCAGCGATTGCGAGGCGATCACCAGCAGGTCCAGAAACTGCCGCTGCACCCGGCCCGAGGCAGGCGACCAGCGCGTGCGCCGCTCGCGCCGCGCATTCTTGCCTGAGCCGACCATGACATAATAATGCGTCCCGCGCTGGCCCGAATAGCGCGAGCGCGTGGCGACATCGAATGCCCAATAGGGCACATAAAGCCCGTTCAGCTTGCCGGTACTGCGGGCATATTTCGCCAGTTCCGTCGGCGCGAACCACAAACCCTTGAGCCATTTGCCCATGCGCTCATGCGCGTCGCGCTCGGACAGTCGAAAGGCCAGGATCGCCTGCGGCTTGATATGTCGATGCGTGCCTGTATCCGTCACCACAGGCGAGGCGCAGAACGGGCATTCCGCCGAATGGATATGCGCCTCGAACTGCACTTCGGCCCCGCAAGTATCGCAATGCACGACGCGGGTTTCCTCGAACTCGTCCGCAGGCAGGCTCTGGGCGACCGCCTCATGATAATCCAGCGATTGCAGCGCGGTGACGCGGGTCGCGTCATCCATTTGCGGAATGGGCTGTTCATGACCGCAATACTCACATGACAGCCGCGCCTGCCCCGGTTCAAACCTGAGCGATGCGCCGCATTGGGCGCAGGGAAACCGATGTTCCGACTGCGTCGTGGCCATAACTGTCCTGTCGTATCGGGCCGCGCTCCGGCCTCTGCCTCATTCTGGAACTGGCTGTTTCATCTTGCCAAAAATACTCAAGAAACGACTGCCCCACTCACCCCGGCGGCGGCGGAGGCGGCGGCATGGCGCCGAAAAGCCGCGCCAGTGCGGGCACATCCCCGGCTTTCAGCCAGCCCGACTGCCCCTCGGTCCAGACCAGCGTCTCGCGTGTGATCTGACCGGCTAGCTGCGACTGCGCAAAAGGCCCGCGCGTCTGCCCATTCTCGGCAATATGCCACATCGGCTCTGCTGCAGGTGGTGGCGGCGGCGGCGGAGCGGCGGCGGCGGGCGCCTGTTGCTGGCCCATCCCCTGCGCCCCCATGCCCTGCGCCATGGCCATGCCCATCCCCATGCCCATACCTGCGCCAAGCCCTGCGCCCATGCCGCCGTCGCTGCCGCCTTCGGCCGCTTTCTGCATCGCCTGCGCAGCCGAGAACTGGGTGAATTTGTTCAGATCGCCCACAATCCCCATGCTGGTGCGCTGATCGAGCACTTTCTCGACCTCGGGCGGCAGCGAGATATTCTCGATATAAAGCTCGGGCATTTCCAGCCCGTATTCTTCCAGCGTGGGCGCGATGGCCTTGCCCACGACATCGGACAGATCCTTGGTATTGGCGGCCATATCCAGCGCCGGAATCCCGCTTGCCGCCAGTACGCGGCTGACCTTCTGCACCACGATATTGCGGATCTGGCCTGCGATCTTGTCCTGTGTGAAATCGCCATCCGTGCCCACGATCTCACGCATGAAGATGCTCGGATCCTTCACCCGCACAGCATATGAGCCAAAAGCCCGCAACCGCAGCGGCCCGAATTCCGGGTCGCGCAGCATGACCGGGTTCTGCGTGCCCCATTTCATCCCGCCAAAGCGGCGCGTGTTGACGAAATAGATCTCTGATTTGAAGGGCGAGTTGAACCCGTGATCCCAATGCTGGAGCGCGGTCAGCAGCGGCATGTTATTGGTCTCGAGCTGGTAAAGCCCTGGCTCGAACACATCGGCCAGCTGGCCTTCATGGATGAAGACGGCCATCTGCCCTTCGCGGACCGTCAGCTTCGCACCATACATGATCGAGTTGCCGTAGCGCTCGAAACGGTAAACCATCGTGTTGCGGCTGGCATCGGTCCATTCGATGACATCGATGAACTGGCCCTTGAGGAAACTGAAAACCATAGCGCGCGCCTCTCGATATAATCTTATTGATTCTTTGAAGGTTTCGACACAGCCGATCCGCCTTTCGGTGGCTGTGGCGGAGGTGCTGGTTTTGAAGAGCCTGTGGGCTGATAACCATTATTGATCATGCCCGACTCGACAATTTTCCGACCTGCGGTCGTGTAACCTTCTACGAGGACCCTACGCTGCATCGGTGTTCTCCTCTGGTTTCAGGAACTCGATTGACCGAATCCCTGCAAGTGAAATCCATGCGGCCCGCGGCGGCGTTGCCACCTGCCATTGACCATTATCTACGACATATAAGGCTTCCAGATAAATATCGCTACGTCTGTCATCGGTTGCTGCAAGGGATTGATCGCCAAAATAGCCATAAATGACTGTATCGTCAGCGTAAGTCAGGATCATGAAGCCTTTTTGCTTCCCGCCTGCGAAGGCGAAATCATATGCTTCCGCAATCGGATGTGTTCCGGGCATCGACAGACGTCTCAGAACGAATCCGACAGTTCCCGAACCTGCGAAACGCCCGAAGATGACACCCAAAATGACCGGACACACCAGAATCTCGGCATAGAATGACAGGCTGTTTATCCCTGCGCCGACCTCGATGCTTGCGAGGTTAACCCCGGCAATGGACCTGATGAGCGCACCTATGCCGAAGAAAACAGCTTGATTGATCAGGCTCAGCACTACCGCATCAAGCAGGATTTCACCCGGCTTTGGGGATCGCGCGGCGGTCAGGCGGGATCTGACAGAAATGATGATGAACCCTGCCAGAAGATAGCGCGCAAAAAACTCAAATGTTTCCGGTCGCAAGAGCTCTGCCATCTTGC
>SKRP01000275.1 GCA_007118445.1 Natronohydrobacter sp. | reverse complement strand
TATCGGTCGTGTTCATCCGCGCATATTGATCCGCGATCCAGGCCATTTCGCGCTCGCTGGTGCCCATATCGGGCGCGGGCACATTCTGCGCCGGGTGGATCAGGTCACGCTTGGCCAGCTCATAGGCGAAACGGCGGGTGATCTGTTCCAGCTCATGTTCTTCATATTTGCGCGGATCAATGCACAACCCCCCTTTGGAGCCCCCGAAGGGCGTTTCCACCAGCGCGCATTTATAGGTCATCAGCGCGGCCAGCGCCTCGACCTCGTTCTGGTCCACTTCGGGCGCAAACCGGATGCCGCCTTTCACCGGTTCCATATGTTCGGAATGCACCGAACGATAGCCCACGAAAGTCTCGATCTTGCCGCGCAGCCGGACCCCGAAGCGCACAGTATAGGTCGAGTTGCAGATCTGTATCTTCTCGGCCAGACCCGGCGGCAGGTCAAGATAGGACACAGCGCGGCGATACATCTGATCGACGTTTTCGCGAAATCCCGGTTCCTTCGTGTCAAGCATGACCCTGTCCCTTTCCCTGTTTTTCGCACCATTTCCCATGCTGGTGCCCGAAAACCAGACTATCAGCTAAAGTCACAAGCGAAATAAGGAATTTTCGGAAATCGGATCTGCGCCGCCGCGCCCCGCGCGCAGGCCAGCCGAGGTCATGCCGGTCCGTCCGGAAAAAGCCACAATTCCAGTTGGTTTCGCCACATTGTTGCCACAGGCGCAGGCTAGTTTGCGCAAGGAATGATGCCTGCTGCGATGGAAACCCGTTGTGACAGGGATCGTGCAATCTGGCTTGTGAAACTGGTGATCGGAATGACGCGTATGACTATCGAAACTCTGCGGGCTGCCCTGGGCGACTATCGGCGCGACGAGGATGGCGCGATCATCATCTTCGGCCTGATCGCCTTTGTGGTCATGCTGATGGTCGGCGGGATCGCAGTCGACATGATGCGCTATGAAAGCGAAAGGGTGCGGATGCAGGGCGCGTCCGACCGTGCTGTTCTGGCCGCCGCGATGATGCGCGACAACCCGTTCAACCCCGCCCCCGAGGATGTGGTGCGCTCCTATTTCGAGGCCGAGGGGCTGGGTGCCTTCGTCGCCGGGGATGGCCGTATCGTTGTCGAGATGGATGAAGCGGCGGGCGCGCGTTCGGTCATCGTCAATCCGCGTGCGCAGATGAACACGACCTTCATGCGCCTGAGCGCCGTCGATCATCTGGACCTGAACCTGATTGCCGGTGCAAGCGAGGCCCTGGCCGAGCTGCGGTTCGAGATCGTCATGGTGCTCGATGTGTCCTGGTCGATGGATGACAACAACCGGATGGAAAACCTGCGCGCTGCGGCCATCGATTTCGTCGAGACCATGATGCCCGAAGATAATGACGTGCAGGTGGCCATCACTTTCGTGCCCTACAGCACTGAAGTCGTCATGCCGCCGGGGACGCTGACCTATTTCCAGAACCTGTCCGACCCTGAGTCCGGCAATCTGGAAGAAGGCTATTGCGTGGATTTCGAGGAGTGGGCCGACATTACCAACAGCATTTCGACGCCGATGTGGCGCCGGACCTGTTCGCTAGGGGAAGCGGAGCGGGGTCATCTGCCGCAATTCGTTTCGCTGGCCGATACGCCAGTACGTCCATTCATGCGTTCGCGCAGCGATGCAATCGACTACATCAACTCACTTGGGCCGAGCTGGGGCACCTCGATTGATCTTGGGGTGCGCGTGGGCGGGATGTTCTTCGACCCGACCATGAACCCCGTTATTCAGCATATGATCAGCAATAACGAGGTCGACGCGGTCTTCAGCGACCGCCCGCTGGCCTGGAACGAGCCCTTTGTCTACCGCGCCATGATCCTGATGACCGATGGCGAGAATTGCTGCTTCCCGCCGCAGGTGCCGTCTACGCATCCGGCCGTGCGCAAATCTTCGCGCGAAGTTCAGGACAATGACACCGCCGCTGTCTGCGAAGCGCTGCAACAACGCAATATCGCGATTTATGCTGTCGCCTTCGAGGCCCCGCCCGGCGGTGTGGATCTGATGGAAAGATGCGCGACCGAGCCGTCCTATTTCTTCAACAGCTCGGGCGCGCAGCTGATTGCCGCCTTCCAGCAGATCGCCACTCATATCCAGACCCAGCGGCTGAGACTGACCCAATGACCCGCCCGCGCCATCTTTTTCAGGCCCTGACCCGGCGCTGGCGGTCCGAAGACGGGGCGGTGACTGTGGAATTTGTCATCGTCTTTCCTTTCGTGCTGTCGCTGATGCTGATGTCCATCGATGCGGGCATCACCCAGCTGCGCCAGACTTTTCTGCATCGCGCGGTCGATCTGGCCGTGCGCGAGGTCCGGCTGGGCCGGGTCAATGAATCCGAGGCCATGAGCGCGCTGATCTGTGCCCGCACCTCGATGCTGCCCAGTTGTCTGCAGAACATCACGGTCGAGATGCAGGTCATCGACACGCAGACCTTTGCCGGTCTGGACCAGCCGACATTCTGCGTGGATCGCGAGGAGAACATCACCCCGGCCGTTGATTTCAATCCCGGATCGCGCGGCGAGGTGCAGGATCTGATGCTGGTCCGGGTCTGTGTCGCGGCGGATCCCTTTGTCCGGCTGACCGGCGTGCTGACGCAGATGGCGCTGAATGATCAGGGCCAGTATGTCATCACGTCCAATGCTGTTTTTGTGAATGAACCAGAGTGAGTATCATGCCCATGATCGACCGGATCCGATATCTGAAGGCGCGTCTCGGGCAGTTCCGCGACGATCTGCGCGGCACCATGAGCGTGGAACTGGTGCTGGTGCTGCCGATCCTGTTCTGGGCCTATGCGGCGATGCTGGTCTTCTATGACGCCTATCGCGCCCGCATGGAGGCGCAATCCGCAGCCCTGCATATCGCTGATCTGGTCTCGCGCCATCCCGGCATGATCGAGGCGGATTATCTCGAAGGGCTGAACGATGTCTTTGACTTCCTGACCTCGCGCAACCGGCAGACTCGGCTGCGCGTCTCCTCGGTCATGCTGGACATGGACACGATGGAACCCGCAATCGTCTGGTCCTATGGCACGCGCGGTCTGCCGTCGCTCAATGCGCTGTCGGATTATGTCTACATGCCTGATCCGGACAATCCCGAGGACCCGCCGACCGGGTTTGACAATTTCGACAATCAATTGCCGGTCTCGGATCTGGCCTCGCGGATTCCGATTGTCCTGCCGGGCGAGGCGCTGATTCTGGTCGAGGCTTTCACCCTCTGGTCCAATCCGATCATCAGCGGGCTGGGGGCCGGTATCCTGAATGATGTCCGGCTGGCCCCGATCGCGGTGACCCGTCCGCGTTTCTCGCCATTTGTCCGTTTTGAAGGGGATGGCGACATCTTCCCCGAATTGCCGCCGGAATTGCTGCCGCCTACAGGCGAACCTGTTGGCCCCGAAGACCCGGAAGAGCCCGCAGAGCCTGAAGATCCTGCTGATCAGACCGTCACCATTGTCGATACGGATTTCAATGATGGCGATACCGACGGCTGGTCGCATTCCACTGTGACCGACGGCGGTCTGGGCAGCGCCCTGCTGGGTCCGTTTGGTCAGGAAACCTGGCAGAACCCGGTGACCTACCAGGTCAATCTGGGCGCACAGTCGCGCTCGGCAGAGATCGAATTCGATCTCTGGATCATCGACAGCTGGGACGGTTTCAGCACCCAATATGCGCATCCCGAAGGCGAGTTTCTGACCATTCTGGTCAACGGGACCGCGATTTCGCTTGATCCATTTCAATGGGGACCGGGCATGATGACGCTCGAGCGCCGGACGGTGTCCTCGCGCGCCGAAGGGCGGTTCACGACCACGATGGAACTGGTCGAAGTGGCGCAAGCCTATGGGGCGCATTGGCAGGACCAGCGCTGGCGTGTGCGCATCGAGGTGGAAAACCCGGCGACAGAATTGGCGACAGAATTCACGCTGGGCTTTGCCGCCCGTCTGGACGCGCCGCTGCAAAATGAATCCTTCGGCATCGATCGGTTCCGCATCACCGCAGAGCGCGGCAGCTGGGGGCCCATGCATTTCGTGCCGGATTTCGACAGCCGGATCGGCACCGACCCGCTGACGCGGTTCCGGACCTATTCGGGCTGCCCGGAGCGGCGGATTCCGGCGGCGACCATGCCCATGCTCAATTCTGACCTGTCCGAGCCGATCAGGATGCGGCGTAGCGCCAGCGGGGCGAACGGGATCGGCAATTGCGGCCTGCCTGGTGCCGATCGCTACAATACGGCATCGCCGACTCTGGTGGTGGATTATGTCAATGATACCAGCGATATCAACGGCAACCGGCTGCGGATCCGCACGCAGGACAACAATTCCGGCAACAGCTGCGACGCCGCGCTGCTGATCCGTGATCCTTATGGGCAATATTATTACAATGACACGCTCGCGGATTCATGGACCAATGTCGACTACAATGCGCGCGTCAATCTGGGCCATGCGACCACGGGTCGATACACGATCTGGATGGGGCACTATTTCCGGGAAACCTGCCAGACCGACCTGCGCTTCGAGCGCTACTGAGCGTCAGGCCCCCACGGCCTTGCGCACCATGTCCCAGTAGATATCCTCGACCCGCTCCAGGCTCAGCCGCCCGCCTTCGCGATACCAGGTATTGACCCCGGTCAGCATGGCGATCAGCGCAAACCCGGCAAGCTTGGCATCGGGCAGGGTGAACTGCCCCTCGGCCATCCCGCGCCGCAGGATCGCCTCGAGATGCGCCTCATAGGCGTGGCGCATGGCCTCGATCCGGGCGAAATTCTCGGGCGCGAGATTGCGCAATTCCATGTAGGCGATGAACACGGCCTGTTCGCGCGCGTGGTGGAAGCGGATATGAAAGCGGGTGAACTGTTCCAGCGCAGCGCGCGGGTCAGGGCAGGGCGGCAGCGCGGCCAGCGCATCCAGCAACTCGGCCATGTGCGCCTGCATCAGATCGAAAAGCAATGTCTGCTTGTCGGGTGTATAAAGATACAGCGCCCCGGCCTGCACCCCCACGGCTTTGGCGATCTGGCGCATCGACACGGCGGCATAGCCATGCTGCGCAAACAGGTCTTGCGCGACCGCGCGGATACGCGGCCCGGTGATTTCGCCAGAGGAATTCTTCTTGCGTGCCATGCGTCTTGATCCCGCGAAAGCGCTGCGGGCGCAAGCCCTGCTTGCGCGCGCGCGTCCTGCATTCTAGACTTGCCGTGTTCATGGTTCGGGGAATGCAGAGTGCACGCGATTGTCACGCCTCATTGCTGCCTGCGCGCGCTCTGTCTGGTCGCGCCGCTTGTGCTGACCGCCTGTCTGGCCCCGTCCGATCTGCCCCCGCGCAGCGCGGCGTCCGCTGCTGCCGAAAGCCCCGGCCTGCTGCCGCTCTCGCAGATCGTCAACCGCGCGGCGGACACGCCCCAAACACCCCGCCTGACCGCGGCACCCGAGGCCCGTCTGGCCGCATTGCAGGCGCGTGCAGCGCGTCTGCGCGGCCCGATCATTTCCCCCGCCGCGCGCGCGCGGATGCTCAGCGCGCGCGACCGGCTACGCTGAGCGGTCGATTTCGGCAAGTGCCTGTTGCTGCGCTGCGCTCAGATCCGCCCGGCGCAGCTGCGCTGTGTGGATCGAGAATATGACGGCCTTTGTGCGCGGCAGTTTGAGCAGGCATTGCCGTTCCGAGCGGATATAATCGCCCGCGCCGGATTTGTCCTTGGGCGCGAATTCCGCGCGCGGCTGAAACAGCGCGGGGTTGGTGTAGCGCAGCAGATTGGCCCGCCAGAGCGGCTGTTCGGGGCGCATCAGATCGAACATGCGCTGCACCCGCGCGCCCATGCCCGAATCATAACTGTCAACAGGCAGATGGATGCGCATCAAGGGCTTGCCCAGCTTCTCGCGCAGGGTCCAGCTGGATGGAAAGCACAGCACCGCGCCGGTCAGCACATGCTCGTCCCCCTGTTTCTGCAGGATGCAGAAATCCGCCTGCAGCAGATGGCCCAGCGTCCAGAGCGGGCGGGCGGGGTCAGGCGTGACCGTCACCCCGTCAGGCCGCTGCACCTGCGCGCCCGTGACCGTGAAACCGTGCAGGGGCAGATCGCGCAGCACTTCATCCAGCAATTCGGCTGCGGCGGCCTCTGCCTCGGGCAAGGCCGCCAGCACTTCGGCCCGATGCGCGGCCAGCAGCCGGGCGCGTTCGCGCATCTGTGCGGCATAGGCATCATCGACCAGCAGCCAGTCGGCGCGCTTGAGCGGCATGACACCGGGCAGGCGGCGCTTTGCAGGATGGACCCAGGGGGCAAAGGGCAGGGCAGTGTTCAGGATTTCCATCCTGCCTCGCTATTGGCTGTTTCGGCCAGCGTCAATTATCTCTTGCGGGATCACACCGCGCAGGTAATCTGCGCGGATGGACCCTGATTACACGCTTGGCATCGAAGAAGAATATCTGCTGGTCGATATCGAGACCGGCAGCCTGACCGATCTGCCTGACGCGCTGATGCATGATTGTGTGGCCGCGCTGGGCGATCAGGTCTCGCCCGAATTTCTGGCCTGTCAGATCGAGGTCGGCACCGGGGTCTGCGCCAATATCGACGAAGCGCGCCGCGATCTGGGCAATCTGCGCCGCGTGATTGCGCGTTGTGCGGGCGAATACGGGCTGGCACCGCTGGCTGTGTCCTGCCATCCTTTCGCCGACTGGCAATCGCGCAAACATACCGAGAAGGACCGCTACAATACGCTCGCGCGCGATCTGGGCGGGGTGGTGCGGCGGATGCTGATCTGCGGCACGCATGTCCATGTCGGCCTGCCCGATGACGATCTGCGCATCGATATCATGCGCCAGATCACCTATTTTCTGCCGCATCTGCTGGCGCTTTCGACCTCCTCGCCCTTCTGGGGCGGGCAGGATACCGGGCTGAACAGTTATCGCCTGACGGTGTTCGACAATCTGCCGCGCACGGGCCTGCCGCCGGATTTCATCAGCTATGGCGAATACCGCCGCTCGGTCGATACGATCATCGAGGCCGGGCTGATCGAGGATACGACCAAGATCTGGTGGGATATCCGCCCCTCGGCGCGCTTCCCGACACTGGAAGCGCGGATCTGCGACATCATGCCGATCATGGAGCATACGCTGACCATCGCCGCACTGGTGCAGGCGATCACGCGGATGCTGGTCGAGCTGCGCCGCCGCAACCAGCGCTGGCGCATTTATGACCGTTTCCTGATCGCCGAGAACCGCTGGCGTGCGCAGCGCTACGGGCCACGCGAGGGGCTTCTGGATATCGGCAAGGGCGCGCTGGTGGCGATGCCCGAACTGATCGCCGAATTGATCGAACTCCTCGAGACCGATGCGATGGTGCTGGGCTGCCTCAATGAGCTGCGCGGCGCGCAGGATATTCTGGCCCATGGCACGAGCGCCGAGCGCCAGCGCGCGGTCTTCGCGCAGGCCGAGGCGGAGGGGGCCTCGCGCGATGAAGCGCTGCGCGCGGTCGTGCGCAGCCTGCAGGCGGAATTTCTGCGAGGGCTCTGACCCGGCTTGCCTTTGCCCGCGCCCTGGGGTTCACCTTGGCGCAGGCAGATCAAGGGGGAGAGCATGAATCTGACACAACTGGCGCAAGAGCGCGCCGCCGCAGGCCGCCCGGTCCGTGCGGCCCTGATCGGGGCCGGCAAATTCGGGTCCATGTTCCTGTCGCAAGTCCCGACAATCGCGGGGCTGGAGGTCGCAGTGATCGCTGATCTCGACCCCGAGCGCGCGCGCAATGCCTGCCGCAGCGTCGGCTGGTCCGAGGCGCTGATCAGCGCGACCCGTTTCACCGAGAGCGGGGGCGCGGCTGCCCAGGCCGAGGTCGATGTGGTGATCGAGGCGACTGGTAATCCTGAAGCGGGCATCCGCCACGCGGAAGCCGCGATCGCGGCAGGGCGTCATATCGTGATGGTCAATGTCGAAGCCGATGTGCTGGCAGGCCCGGTGCTGGCTGAACAGGCACGCGCCGCCGGGGTGATCTATTCGATGGCCTATGGCGACCAGCCTGCGCTGGTGGCCGAAATGGTCGATTGGGCACGCGCGGCAGGGTTCATGGTCGCCTGCGCAGGCAAGGGCACGAAATACCTGCCGGCCTATCACCATGTCACCCCGGATGAGGTCTGGGCGCATTACGGCCTGACAGCGGCAGAAGCCGCGAAAGCCGGGATGAACCCGCAGATGTTCAATTCCTTCCTCGACGGCACCAAATCCGCGATCGAGGCGGCTGCCATGGCCAATGCCTGCGGGCTGGACCTGCCCGAGGCGGGGCTGGGTTTCCCGGCCTGTGGTGTCGATGATCTGGCCCATATCCTGCGCCCGGAAAGCGTGGGCGGCCAGCTAGCGCGCGACGGGATGGTCGAAATCGTGTCCTCGCTCGAACGCGACGGGCGGCCTGTGTTCCGCGATCTGCGCTGGGGGGTGTTCGTGGTGCTGAAGGCGCCCAATGCCTATGCCAGCGCCTGTTTCCGGCAATATGGGCTGCCCACTGATGCGACCGGGCACTATGCCGCGATGTACAAGCCCTTTCATCTGATCGGGCTGGAATTGTCGATTTCGGTCTTGTCGGTCGCCTTGCGCGGCGCGGCCACGGGCAGTACCCGCGGCTGGCGCGGGGATGCTGTGGCCGTGGCGAAACGCGCGCTGAAAGCAGGCGAGTGGCTGGATGGCGAAGGCGGCTGGACAGTCTATGCGAAAGCACAGCCTGCGGCGATCAGCGCGCGCGACCGGCTTTTGCCCATCGGGCTGGCGCATGATGTGCGGCTCACCCGCGATGTGGCGCTGGGCGAGATGCTGCGGATGGAGGATGTGGCGCTTGATCCGGCGCGGCGGGGCGTGACGCTGCGCCAGCAGATGCTGGGCTGACCCTGAGGTAAGGTGCGTGCTGTAGCACGCACCCTACGCGAAGCTCACGCTTTCGCGCGCACTTTCTGCAAGAGCGGCATGAGCGCGCCCATATCCGGCCCCTGCGCCTGTCCGGTCAGTGCCAGCCGCAACGGCATGAACAGCCCTTTGCCCTTGCGCCCCGTGGCTGCTTTCACGGCCCCGGTCCAGTCCTTCCACGCCTCCGGCCCATAGGGCGGGGGCGGCAACAGTTCCATCGCCTGGGCCACGAATTCTGCATCTTCGGGCGCGATCACCGGCTCGGCCCCATCGCGGCAGAGCGCCCACCAGCCCTCCAGATCATCCAGCTTGCTGATATTCTCGCGTGCCACATCCCAGAAATGCGGTGCCATGTCATCTGGCACGCCCAAGCCCGCAATCCGTTCGGCCACCGCCGCATAGGGCCGCGCCTGCAGATCGGCGCGCGTCAGGGGCCACAGGTCTTCTGCATCGAATTTGGTCGGGGCCGCGCCGAACTGCGCCAGATCGAACCCGTCTGCGATCTCATCGAGGGTCAGGCGCAATTCGACCGGCTGGCTGGACCCCAGCCGCGCCATCAGCGACAAGAGCGCCGCCGCTGTCACCCCCGCCGCGCGCAGATCGCGCAGGCTGAGCGTGCCCAGCCGTTTCGACAGCGCCTCGCCCTGCGCGCCGGTCAGCAGCGAGTGATGCGCGAAGGCCGGCGGCGTGCCGCCAAGCGCCTGAATGATCTGGATCTGCGTCGCGGTATTCGTCACATGATCCGAGCCGCGCACAATATGCGTGACCCCCATTTCCATGTCATCCACGACCGAAGCCAGTGTATAGAGCACCTGCCCATCGCCCCGGATCAGCACCGGGTCCGACACGCTGGCCGCATCGATCGAGAGCGGCCCGAGAATCCCGTCCTCCCATTCGATCCGCTGCTGATCGAGCAAAAACCGCCAATATCCCGCCCGCTCTGCACGCAGCTTGTCCCTCGCGCCCTCATCCAAAGCCAGCGCCGCGCGGTCATAGACTGGCGGTTTGCCCATGTTCAGCTGTTTCTTGCGCTTCAGATCCAGCTCGGACGGGGTCTCGAAACACTCGTAGAAGCGGCCATCGGCGCGCAACTGATCCGCTGCCGCCTGATAGCGGTCCAGCCGCGTCGATTGCTGCTCGATCCGGTCCCAGCCCAGCCCCAGCCAGTCCAGATCCTGCTTGATCCCGTCGATATAGTCCTGCTTCGAGCGTTCCTGATCCGTGTCATCCAGCCGCAGGATGAACTGGCCGCCGGATTTGCGCGCGATCAGGTAATTGAAGAGCGCGGTGCGCAGATTGCCGATATGCAGATAGCCCGTCGGAGAGGGCGCGAAGCGGGTGATGATGCCAGACATGCGGGAGCGGCCCTGTTTCACTTTGAGACAATGCGCGTTCTCTTTCATATGCCCCTGCACAAGGCAAGGCCCGCACCGATATGCGCAAAAACCTGCCAATCGGGATTTTGGCCAAGACAGTCCGGCAGCGCCCCGTTAGATTTATGCGGGCAAGCCTGATAGCCCTATCCGTGCCGGAGGAAAAAATGCGTCTGATCAAAGCCCTGATCGCCATGTGTCTGGGTCTGGCCGTGCTGGTCACGGCAGCGCTGTTCCTGCTGCCGACCCAACGTATCGCCAATCTGGCCGCCGAACAGTTTCAGTCTGCCACCGGGCGCACGCTGGTTTTCGGCGGCGATGTCAAGCCCAGTTTCTACCCGGTGATCGGGGCCACAGCGCAGAATGTGGCCATCGGCAACCCGGATTGGGCCGGGGACAGCCCGATGCTCGAAGCCGGCGAGATGGATATCGGGCTCAGCTTCGCGGCCCTGATGCGCGGTGATATCGAAGTGCAGCGCGTGGTGCTGCAAAACCCGCGCCTGCATCTGATCCGCGATGCGCAGGGGCGGATGAACTGGGATTTTACGCGCGGCGATGGTGCGCCTGCGGCCCAGGCGTCCGGGCGCAATGTCTCGCTGGCCGAGGCGCGGATCATCGGCGGCACCATGCGCTTTGACGACCGGGCGTCGGGCCGCGATCTGCGTCTGGCCGGGCTTGACGCGACGCTGCACCTGCCTGCGCTGGATGGTCCGGGCGAATTGCGCGCCGAGGGGCAGATGAACGGCCAGCCTTTCAATGTGACGGCCACGACCGACAATGCCGAACGCTTCCTGTCAGGCGCAGTGACGCAGATCATGCTCGACAGCACAGCCGCCGGGGCCAGCATCACTTTCGCAGGCCGGATCGGGCTGGAGGATCTGGCGCTGGATGGCCAGCTTTCGGCCAATGTGCCTGCCCTGCGCCCGCTGATGCAGCTGGTGGGCGAGGTCGGGGGCGATCTGGATGCGGCCTATCTGCCGCTTGGCCTGAACGGACAGGTCACACGCACGGCAGACGGCCAGATTTTCGCGCGCGAGGCGCAGTTTCGCGCAGGCGGTATCCGTCTGTCAGGGGCAGCCGATCTGGTGCCGGGCGGGACACGGCCCCGGCTGACCGGGCAGTTCACCGGCGATGTGCTCGACCTGCGCTCGGGCGCGGGCGGGGCTGGCGGGGCAGAGGGCATGCATGAGGGCTGGTCGCGCGCGCCGATTGATGCCTCCGGCCTTGGCGCGCTCGATGCGGATCTGTCGGTCTCGCTGAACGGCCTGCGCACGGATCTGACCACGCTCGGGCGCACCCGGCTGGGCGTGAGCATCGACCGCGCCCGCGCTGTGGTGTCGTTCCGCGAGGCGGCGCTGTTCGGCGGCCAGCTCGGGGGCGAGTTCGTCATGAATAACCGCTCGGGTCTGTCCGTGGGCGGCGATCTGCGCTTTCGCGGCATCGAGCTTCTGCCCATGCTCACGGAGCTCGCCGGATACGAGCGGTTGCAGGGGCAGGCCAGTCTCGATCTGCAATTCCTGGGCGTCGGCAATTCGTTGCATGCGATCATGAACTCCCTGCGCGGCGAAGGGCGCGTTGATTTCTCGCAAGGCGAAATCATCGGTTTCGATCTGGC
>SKRP01000221.1 GCA_007118445.1 Natronohydrobacter sp. | reverse complement strand
GTGACGATCACGCAGGATGATTTCGCGCTGGCCGCAGATTGGGCGATCCCGGCGGGGGCGCTGGTCGCCGTGATCGGACCGTCTGGCGCAGGAAAATCGACGTTGCTCGGCGCAGTTGCCGGGTTTGTGCCCGTGAACCGGGGGCGCGTGCGCTGGCAGGGGCGCGAGATCACGCAGGCCAGCCCGTCGCAGCGCCCGGTCTCGATCCTGTTTCAGGACAATAACCTGTTCCCACATCTGTCGGCGTTTCAGAATGTCGCGCTGGGCCTGCGACCCTCCTTGCGTCTGTCTGCGGCAGAGCGCGGGCAGGTCGAGGCCGCGCTCGCCCGCGTCGGGCTGGACGGTCTCTCGGGGCGCAGACCGGCGCAGCTGTCCGGCGGGCAGCAAAGCCGGGTGGCGCTCGCGCGGGTGCTGCTGCAGCGCAAACCGCTTGTTCTGCTGGATGAACCTTTTGCCGCGCTCGGCCCGGCGCTGCGCATGGAAATGCTGCGGCTCGTGGCCGAAATCTGCCGCGAAACAGGCGCAACGCTCTTGATGGTGAGCCATGATATCCGCGATGCGGAAGCGATTTCTGATCATCTGGTGCTGGTCAGTGACGGGGTGGCGCAAGCGCCTGCAGGCACGTCTGCGCTGCTCGAACACCCGCCAGAGGCGCTGCGCAGCTATCTCGGCTGACGTAAGGTGCGTGGTTCCCACGCACCCTACGGGTCACGCGAGCAGCTGCTGCCTGTCATGCCCTGTCACCCGCGCAGCGACAAGCCCGCCCACAGGTTGCGGTGACGCAAACCGGATTTCGGTGAATTGCGCTGTCCGCCCCATATCCGGCGCTTCCATCAGCACCTCATGCACAGCCCCGACCTGCGCGCGCAAATGCCGCTCCAGCGCTTGCGCGCCAGCCGCGCGCAACCGGGCCGCGCGCTCTTTGATCACTGCCCCCGGCAATTGCGGCATCCGCGCCGCAGGCGTGCCCTTGCGCGGGCTGAAGGGAAAGACATGCAGGAAGGTCAGGTCACATTCCTCGACCAGCCGCAGCGAGTTTTCAAACATTGCGTCAGTCTCGGTCGGAAAGCCCGCGATGATATCGGCCCCGAACACCATATCGGGCCGCAAACGCCGCGCCTCGCTGCAGAACCGGATCGCATCTGCGCGCAGATGACGGCGCTTCATCCGCTTCAGGATCATGTCATCGCCCGCCTGCAAGGACAGATGCAGATGCGGCATCAGGCGCGGCTCAGAGGCAATCGCCTCCATCAGCGCGTCATCGGCCTCGATCGAATCGATCGAACTGATCCGCAGCCGCGCCACATCCGTCAGCCGCAGGATGCGCCGCACCAGATCGCCCAGACGCGGCTCTCCGGGCAGGTCTGCGCCCCATGACGTCAGATCGACCCCTGTCAGCACGACCTCCAGATAGCCCTGCGCCACCAGCCGGTTGATCTGATCGACCACCACGCCTGCAGGCACAGAGCGCGAATTACCGCGCCCATAGGGGATGATGCAGAAGGTGCAGCGGTGATCGCAGCCATTCTGGACCTGCACATAAGCGCGCGCGCGTGTGCCGAACCCGTCGATCAGATGGCTGGCCGTTTCGCGCACCGACATGATGTCATCGACCTGCACCCGCTCGGTCGTGCCGATCAGATCCGGCACCATCTGCGCCCATGTCTCGGGTCGCATCTTTTCGGAATTGCCGATCACGCGGGTCACTTCCGGCATGGCCGCGAATGTCCCCGGTTCGGTCTGCGCCGCGCAGCCGGTCACGATGATCGGCGCATCCGGGTTGTCGCGGCGCAGGCGACGGATTTCCTGCCGCGCCTTGCGCACGGCCTCTGCCGTGACCGCGCAGGTATTGACGACCAGTGCGTCACGCAGCCCCGCCGCATCAGCCATGTCGCGCATGGCCTCGGTCTCATAGGCGTTCAGCCGACAGCCCAGCGTGGTGAAACGCGGCGCGCTCATGTCTCGCCTGCCAGAAACTCCGGCGTGAACACCCCGTCAAACACATGCGCCACCGGGCCGGTCAGCCAGACACCATCATCGCGCCAGTCCACCTCTAACGTCCCGCCATCGGCCGCGATCACCACCCGCCGACCGGTCAACCCGCGCTGATGGGCGGCCACTGCTGTCGCGCAGGCCCCGGACCCGCAGGCCAGCGTGATCCCGGTGCCGCGTTCCCAGACCCGCAGGCGCAGGTGGTCGGGGGCGATCAGCGAGGCAAATTCGACATTGGTGGCCTCGGGAAAGAGCGGGTCATGCTCGACCTCGGCCCCGCGCGCAGCGACCGGGGCGGCGTCGGCATCGGGGACGAAATGGATGCAATGCGGATTGCCCATCCCCACAGCGACCGGATCGCCGGGCAGGGGCAGATGCAGCAGATCGACGGCACTTGCCAGCGGCACGCCCTGCCACTCAAGGATCGGCGCATCCATATTCACCCAGACCTGCACCCCGCGCCGTTCGGCGCGCAAAAACCCGCGCGCTGTGCGAATTGTCAGCCGGTCGCGCCCGGTCGCATCCATCACTGCTGCCGCGACGCAGCGCGTGGCATTCCCGCAAGCCCCGGCGCGTGACCCGTCACTGTTCCAGAAATCGAGATCGAGATCCGCCGCATCCGAGCTGCGCAATTCCGCCAGCTGGTCGAAGCCGACCCCGCGATGCCGGTCGCCAATCGCGCGCGCCAGTTCAGCCGTGACAACACCGCCCGCGCGGGGGCGCGAGTCGATCACGACGAAATCATTGCCGGCACCATGCATCTTGGCAAAGGCGAGAGGGGACTGCTGCGCGTTCATGGCGGCGATATAAGCGCGCGGCGGCGCCATGACCAGATGTCCCGCGCAGGCCCCTGACAGATTATCGCCATGCTGCGGCAGATTAGCCCTTGACCCGGTCGCAGGGCTTTTCTAAGTAGCCCGCAATGTGTGGGCCCGTAGCTCAGTTGGTAGAGCAACTGACTTTTAATCAGTGGGTCGCAGGTTCGAATCCTGCACGGCTCACCATCAAATCCAAGAAAAACAAGACGATACACACAGCCCGCGCAAGCGGGTTTCGTCCTGTTTTCGGGCTTGTCACTGGATTTGTCAGTGCTGCGAGAAAATTTGTCACTGACCACGAATCAAGCCACTTTCGGCAACCTTGCGAATCTTTCCGGCCTATACGCGCGCAACACGGCTTGCGGCTCAACATCTGCCAGCGCGCAGACGGTGTGAAAGACGCGTGAGCCTATCCAGTCCGGAT
>SKRP01000192.1 GCA_007118445.1 Natronohydrobacter sp. | reverse complement strand
TGAAATCATAGCCTGCAAAGATCAGCCCGGCCTCGATCCGCACCATATCCAGCGCCTCCAGCCCGAAGGGTTTCAGCCCGTGATCCTGCCCTGCTTCCCAGATCGCATCGAATACTGTGGCACAATCGCGCGGATGGCACATCACCTCATAGCCCAATTCGCCCGTATAGCCGGTGCGCGACACGACCAGCGGCACGCCGTCTTGCGTATGCAGCCGCGCGGGCGTGAAACGGAACCAGTCGAGCTGATCGAACTCGGGCCGGTGTGGGGCCGTCCAGATGATCTTGCGCAACAGATCGCGGCTTTCCGGCCCCTGCACCGCGACATTGTGCAACTGGTCGGTGGAAGAGCGCACCAGCACTTTCAGCCCCAGCTTCTCGGCCTGTTCGCGGATCCACTCGCCGCCATAATCATTCCCGCCGATCCAGCGGAAATTGTCGCGCCCCAGCCGGAACAGGGTGCCATCGTCAATCATGCCGCCATGCGGATAGCACATCGCGGTATAGACCACGCCGCCCTCGGACATGGTGCGCACATTGCGGGTGAAGATATATTGGCACAGCGCTTCCGCATCCGGCCCGGTGATCTCGAATTTGCGTAGCGGCGACAGATCCATGATCACGGCCTTTTGTCGGCAGGCCCAGTATTCCTCAATCGCGCCGGTCTTGGCGAAGGAATTGGCCAGCCAGTAGCCATTATATTCAACGAAATTGCCGGTATGCTTGGCGAAACTCGCGTGAAAGCCGGTTTCCTTGGTCATCTTTGGCTCCGAATCGGGGGTGGCGCGGATCGCGATGGCGCGCTGAAAGCGCTCGGCCCCGCTATAGGTGCGCACATGGATATCCGTGGGGTTCCAGCCATTGGCGGCTGTGGTGTCATCGGGGCAGGCGGAACTGACGCAGACCAGATCCGTCAGCGCGCGCAGCAGCACATAGTCGCCCGGACGCGACCATGGCTCGTCGGCGTAAAGCACACCATGTTCATCCAGCCATGTGTTGAAAAAGAAATTGATCGCCATCCAGCCCGGACGCGGCGCAGCCCCGAACGGGGCCAAAGCGCCGTTGAAATTGTCGGTGCAATTCACATGGCCCGGATAGCCGATATCGTCGTAGTATTTCGCCGCGCAGGCCATCGCGAAAGCATCATGCCGCCCGCATGTGTCCTGAATCACCTCGACCAGCGGCTCCATATCCTGATCGAAATACTTCCCATGCAGCCCCGGCATCGGATAGGCATGGTGCTGCACAGTGCGCGTGGTCGTCACATCCAGCGGGCGCTGCAGCCCCTTGTCCAGTTTGCGCGCGGAAAAGCACTGGAAATCCGTGCATTGCCGCCCATCCACATCGAGGATCTGGATGTAATCGCCCGCCTTGACGAAATAGGCCTCAGCGGTGGCGGAATGCACGCGGATATCCGCCACAGGATCGGCCAGCGGGTCGGGCAGTTCAAAGCGCACATGCGGGGTCAGCGTCGCGCGCGTGATCATCACTGTGATCGGGGTCGCGGTGTCCTGCTTTTCGAAATCCATCACGCCACCGGGGGCCGCGATGATCGCCACACCGTCGCGCGCGGCGCGGAAACTGGCCTCGGTCCCGGCAGGGGTCGTGCGCTCGAAGAGATGCAGCGCCGGGGCCTGCGCCAGATCGATCCCGCGCGTGGCAATCCCGCGCCGCAGCCCGCGCAGCGACGGATCATCGCCTGCCAGCAGCGCCATCAGGCCCTGCGCCGGACCAGAAGCCACCTCGCCCAAAATACCCGGATCACCGCGCCCGGACATATCGGCCAGAACAAGTTCGCAGACCTGCCCGCCTTCGTCATTGCACAGGCTCAGACTGTCGCCCTGACGCAACTGCACAAGGATCGCCCCGGCCCCCGGCACGACGTAGCGCTCGGTCCCGGCAGGCAACGAGAACACGCGCGGCGCGATGATGGAACTCGGACGCGGCGGGCCGGGCCTGAACAGAGTATGCGCCAGATCAGACATGGGTTCCTCCTCGGCGATTATGAACCATAGGAAAATAATATTATCTGAAAGAAGGATTCTCGCAAGGGAGAATCGCAAAAACTGTCAGGCCCAGCGCGCCACCAGCGGTTTCAGGGCGATTTGGGCCTGCAAGCGCTGCGCCAGAAGAAAGATGCCCCCGATCTTGCGATGCAGAAACAAAAGCTCCGCAGGCGGCACATGCCAGAACTCGCGCGCGCGCCCCAAAGCCTCGCCCGCGACGGCCAGATCGGCAATCAGCGTCGAGCGCCCGAAGTCATAGGGGGTGTCCATCCGCAAAGGCGCGCTCGCCTGCAAGGCCAGATCGCGGATCAGCGCCTGACGCGCCTCCGGTTGCGTGGGGGAAAAATAGCCCAGCGCGGCCATCTGGTCCCAGATGCCACTGCGATCCTCGGCCAGCAGCGCACGCAGCAACAGGCGGTAGCGCTGCGATATCTCTGGCGCGATATCCCGCGTTGCGCCGAAATCCAACAGCACGATCCGCCCATCCGGCGCCAGCCTGAAATTGGCGAAATTCGGGTCCGTCTGCATCTGGCCCAGCGCGAAAATCTCGCGCAGGACCAGCGTGATCAGGTCCGCCACAGCGCGGTCACGCACCGCTTGCGGATGCTCCAGCAGCGCCTCGATGGGCGCGCTCTCGATATACTCCATCGCCAGCACATGCGGCGTGCAGAGCGGCTGATGCACGCGCGGCACAACGAAACCCGGATGCGCGTCACAAGCCGCCCCCAGCGCCTGCGCCTCGCGCAGATAATCCGCCTCCTCATGCAGTTGCGCCCGCGCCTCGGCCAGCAGCGGGGTCAGGTCCAGGTCTTTCGGCACCACCCCCGGCAGCCGCATCAAGCGGCCCAAAGTCGCAATATCGCTGTCAATACTCGCCGCCACGCCCGGAAACTGCACCTTGATCGCCAACACCTGCCCGTCACGCAACACCGCCCGATGCACCTGCCCGATAGAGGCCGCAGCAACTGGCCGCACCTCGAAGCGCTGGAACTGCGCCTGCCAGCCCGCACCCCATTCGCGCGTCAGCATGGTTTTCAACTGCGCAGGCGGCATCGCGGGCGCGCTGGCCTGCAACTGGCCCAGAATCGCAGTCACCTCGGGCGGCAGGATCGCGCCGCTTTCCATCGACAGCATCTGCCCCAGCTTCATCGCCGCCCCGCGCAGATGCGCGAGGCCCCCTGCGACCCGCACCGCATTGGCGGGGTTCAAGGCCGCCGCCGCCAGATCAGGCCG